>NZ_JADQAK010000018.1:20685-74688 GCF_022129285.1 Psychrobacter sp. Ps4 | reverse complement strand
ACCCAATCGCTATGGACAAAGGTCTTCGCTTCGCTATTCGTGAAGGCGGCCGTACTGTAGGCGCTGGTGTTGTTGCTAACGTACTAAACTAATCTATCCGTCTCAGTAATGAGATTGTAAGTTAGTCATAAAAAGCCATCCTTGTTTAAGGGTGGCTTTTTTTTGGCTATAAAAACGTAATAGTATAATCAATATTATAATAATAAATATTTGAAATAGAGTAATTGCTATTGTATTTGGGTTTGTATAAATAATAAGAGGATACATAATGTTGATGATAAAGATGTTATCAACCCATAGTGCAGATTTTGAGCAAGTGCTGCAAGCAGTAGCGGACATTGAAGCCATCGTTCAACCGCAAGATGCTTGGGGGTTTCAGACATTAATGGAATCACTCAAACAAGATAGCATGCATCTGCTGATCGTTTATGAGCAAAAAAACAATATTATTATTAATAGTACTGTGACAGGCTATTGTCTATATCAAGTGATTTTTGAACAAGCGGAGATTTTACGTATTGGCACGCATCCTGATTATCAACGCCAAGGTATTGCCTCACAAATTTTTGCCAGATTGAATACAGAGTTAAAGACCAGTCAGGTAGAGAGTCTTTTATTAGAGGTGCGCGCAGATAATGCGCCTGCGATAGCCTTATATGAGCAGCAAGAATTTGCTCTCATTCATAAGCGTAAAGGGTATTACCAAACTCCACATCAACCAGCTATTGATGCATTGATTATGCAGCGTCTTTACGTCTGAGAATAATTCATGGTATCGAATGGAACCAAATAAACCCACAAAATAGTAGATGGGTCGGCATTTTTATCATTATTGAGTGGGTATTTTCTTTTTGCAGATTTCAATATTGAGTTTATAGTCATTATCTACTTTCATACGCTCAAGAACGTCGATGCGTTCGCTTAATAGCTCTACCATGAGGCTGATATTGGCTTGCTGTTTTTGTATTTGCGCCAATTTTTGCTGAGTAAGCATCAGTTGTAAATCAACATCCAATTGACCGTCGTAATAATCATTCAAGCTGTCTCTGATTTCAGTGAGTGTAAAGCCAATCGCTTGCGCACTTTTGATTAGCTCAATACGTTCGATACATTCTGGATGAAACTCGGTATATAAACGCGAGCCTGCCTGACGCTTACGAGATTTTAGCAAGCCCAGTTGATCATAATGACGAACGGTGTCTTTGGTTGTTTGAGCTTTTGTTGCCAGTGTTCCAATCAGTAAGAACGATGTGTCGGGTGCCATGATAACCTCGTCGGTAGGTAGCAGTTGATAAGATACGAGTTAATAAAGTAGCGATTAACAAACAGACATAAGCTATCAATCACTTCGTCATCGTATTTATTTTAAGATAAGCTGCCAAGGTTCTATGGTATCAAGTAACGATACGGCGAGTGGTTTATGAGAGTTATTTTGCCATTTGACAGTGCTATTAGCCGTTAAGAGATCCAATTGAGTGAGAAATTCAGCACGCGGTAGCTTGGTTGCACCCAAACTCATCAAATGCTCATTTGGTAGCTGACAGTCGACCAGCGCCACATGGCTTTGTTCACATAAGCGCATTAGACCCCAAAATGCGAACTTTGAGGCGTTAGAGGCGATATGAAACATCGATTCGCCAAAGTAAATGCTACCTATTTTTAGACCATAAAGCCCGCCAATGAGTTCCCCTTTATCATTCCAAACTTCAATGCTATGCGCAAATCCTTGTGCATGCAGTTCGGTATAAGCCTCAATCATTTCTTCATGAATCCAAGTATGTTCGCCCTCAGGCTGTTCATTATTGAGGCGATCACTGCGCGGTAAACTACAGGCATGAATAACGTCATCAAAAGCTTGATTCAGGGTTAATTGCCAACGCTCGCGGATGGCTTGCTTACGCAGCGACTTGCTTGGCTTATAATTGGTTGGCACCATCACGCAGCGCGGTTCAGGGCACCACCATGCAATTGGCTCATCTTCATTAAACCAAGGAAACAGACCCTGCGCGTAAGCAGAAATCAATGTTTCGGCTGCCAAATCTCCTCCGACAGCGACGATGCCAATGCCGTCAGGATCAACCATCAAAGGGTCAGGAAAGTCATAACGCCCAAGACTTTTTAAGGTCTCAGGCGTGATGTGCTCATTGTTGTATTGAGAGAAATTACCCATTTAGGCTTCTTTATCAGCAGTCAATGTTGACGCATAAGTGTGGTCAGCGGCTGTGGCTTCGCCAATCGCATCCAAGTATTTTTCAGCATCTAGCGCGGCCATACAGCCCGTACCAGCAGAAGTGATTGCTTGACGATAGACATGGTCTGCGACATCGCCTGCGGCAAATACACCTTCGATGCTGGTTTGTGTGGCATTGCCGTCTAAGCCGCTTTTGACAATAAGATAGCCGTCTTTCATATCCAGCTGACCTTTAAATAAGTCTGTATTCGGCTTATGACCAATCGCGACAAACATGCCAAACACGTCTAACTGTTTGGTGCTGCCATCAATCATAGATTCGATGATTACGCCATTGACGCCCATGTCATCGCCGACGACTTCTTTGACTTTATGATTCCACTCGATTTTAATATTACCGTTTTTGACCTTTTCAAACAATTTATCTTGGAGGATTTTTTCAGAGCGTAAGCTATCACGGCGATGCACCAAGGTCACTTCAGCAGCGATATTTGATAAATATAGGGCTTCTTCAACGGCAGTATTACCACCACCGATGACAGCAACTTTCTGATCTTTATAAAAGAAACCATCACAAGTTGCACACGCTGATACGCCTAGGCCACGGAATTTGGTTTCTGATTCCAGTCCTAAATATTGTGCTGATGCACCAGTCGAGATAATAAGCGCATCACAAGTGTAGCTACCATTATTACCCGTCAGCTCAAAAGGTCGCACGTTTAAATTGACTTCATTGATATGGTCATAAACCAATTCAGTACCAAAGCGCTCGGCATGGGCTTTCATGCGATCCATCAATGCAGGGCCCGTTAAATCATGCGCATCGCCCGGCCAGTTATCGACTTCAGTGGTGGTGGTTAACTGTCCACCTACTTCCATGCCCGTGACCATAACAGGTTTGAGGTTGGCACGTGCTGCATACACAGCCGCTGCATAACCAGCAGGGCCTGAGCCTAGGATAATGAGTTTTTCGTGACGTGGAGCGGTATTGTCAGTTGCCATGAGTTATTCCTTGCTAAATATAAATGTTAAAAATACGAGTGAGCAATATAATAAAAAACAGTCTTCAAAATTGATGCTAATGGGATTTTCTAATCGCTGCGTGATAATAACATAAGGGCATTGGACGAAAAGTACAAGTTTGCTAAAACAAACACAGGTATGATTACAATCAAAGTATATTTTTCTTGAAATATTATGGTTAGAAACCGCTGGTATTTTATAGGTCTTGTCTAATATGACTGTCCTTGTTCTGTTCGTTATATTTTGCGAGTGACATAGGTTTTTGCTTAAACCGTATGATTTTTGCCTAAACCCTATACAGACTGATTTTATTGCACGCTTTCTTTGTAAGACGGTCACCACTATCCCTATGTATTTGTTATTATAAGAAGTTATGCCAAGTGTGCCAAAGGCAAAAAGAAGGCTGTTGTATATCGCTTTTATAATAGACAATGTTTTCTGTACACTTCGCTAAGTGCGTTTGTATCAGCACTTTATATCCAACCCTTTATCAGCGCTTTATGTCAGCATGATTAGGCTTAGTCATGCATTGGCGACCATTTAGTATTAATAACAAGGCAGATCTTACGTGATATCAGCACCGCTTATTGAGTATTTAAAAAAGGGAATATTTACCCTCCTTGGGTTAATACTGGCCGTTTATCTATTTGTCATTTTGATGACATATACCAGTAACGATCCCAGTTGGTCGCATATCAGTAGCGATATGACCACGATTAATAATGTAGGCGGTGAATCGGGTGCTTGGTTATCTGACTTGCTTTATAGCTTCTTTGGTTTTGGTGCATGGTGGCTGCTGGCGTTTGTGGTTTATGAGTCTATCCTTATTTGGTGGGACAACAAGCCAACGTTTTGGCTGATGCGAGTGGTTGCTTATGTGTTTTTATTATTAAGTGCCAGCGCTTTGTTTGCACAATTGGTGGCGTTAGTACAGCAATTGACCAATTCAGGAACGCTAGGGCTGGAAAGCGTGGCTGGTGGCATTATTGGGTTTGAATTACAGGCGCGTTTGGCACAGCTTTTATCGCAGTGGGGGAGTGTGATTTTCTTGACGGCATTTGTCATTATTACCGCGACTTTTGCCTTTAATATTCATTGGCTAGCGATTTATGAGAAGGTTAAGGCGCTATCGTGGCTTGGCTCAGGTGTCAAGCGTAAAGAGTTTGCACAAGATGATGGCTTAACAACTAAAGAAAATATGGCCTCTGAGCAAAAAGACGATAGCATCGAGGGCAATCAAGAGAAAGAAATACCCCAGTATGAGCAGCTGCCACTAGAATTACAATCCGCTGATGCTGCGAATAATGCGCAAGTAGATAGTGGGCGATTTAGTAATGTACTGTCAGATTTTTTATCGACTTCTGGTCTTGCTGATAGCGTAAGAGCGTCTATGGCAGCGGCGCAAGCGACTATTTCTAATCAACCCGCAGCAGCATCCAATCAGGCTGCTCATTCAAATGCTGTGCCAAACAATGGAACGAGTAACCACCTGCAGTCATCAGAGGTCTCGCCTAGCGGCACAGCTGGTAATATTGCAAACAATACTGCAAGCAATACTAACGCTGCAATGACTCTAACTCCCGTCACCACACCAGTTCGAAAAGTTGAGCCAAGCTTTGCATGGAATGATGCGAGTACTGTTGAGGATTTGTTGGCAAGTGAGCAAGCAGCTTATGATATAAATACCTCTGATGCTACGGTGCCAGCCACTCCTTACGCTGATACGGAGTCTTTAGATGAGTCAGTGTTAGCGACGAGCCATTCGACGGTAGAGCCAGCGGCGCAGCCAGTCACTGGAAATGGCAATACTGCGAGTAGCAGTACGGCAAATAGTCGTGTTAAAAATGAAAATACGGTAAATGAAAGTACTAAAAATGAAGAAGAGATCACCCAGCAACCAGTTGAGGAGTCCATAGACTCTACCACTGAAAGCGTTGACACCTTAGCAGAGGGGTGGCTAGCTGAGCATGCTGATGTGGCGACATCCATGACCTCAGATTCTGTTGTTTCAGAGCCTGTTGTTTTCGAAACTGATGCTTCAGATCCTGCTATGTCGAAGTTCAAGGACAATGAATTAATTGGGTCAGACCCTGTAGAGAAGACGTCTGTCAATACACAAGCAGAACAAACAGCGAGTCTGTCACATGCAGCTGCAACACCAACAGCAGCGGCAACAGAAACGAATGATCAGCAGCCAATATCGAACATCACTGCACCTGTGGTAGGCACGGTTGATATGACGCCGACCAATACGCCACCGTCTAATCCTAAACTGCCGCCTACGGTAGAAACCCGCGTCACAGCATCAGCTATTGAACCAATAGTTTTGCCTAAACCAACGGTAAGTTTTGCGGTACCTGAGGGCGATAGTAGCAATCATATCACTGACATGATGCCAGAGGATGATAGCGCTGAGGATGTCAATGCGCCCGTTATGCCAGATATTAGTGATGATGCCGCCTTCAGTCAAAAATCACGCTCGATGCAAACAGCTGCCTACCGTAGTAGCCTAACGCCTATTCCAGAGATTTCTATTTTGGATAAGCCAGACCCTGATCGTAAGCCCAGTTATACCGTCGCCGAGCTTGAGCAATTATCAGAGCTATTAGAGATTAAGTTACAAGAGTTTAATGTAAAGGCGAATGTGGTCAACGCCATTCCGGGTCCTGTTGTTACCCGCTTTGAAGTCGAGCTTGCTGCTGGCGTAAAAGCCAGTAAGGTTACCGGTATTTCACGTGATTTGGCGCGCTCGTTATCGATGGCGTCTTTACGTGTGGTTGAAGTCATTCCGGGTAAGCCGTATATCGGTATCGAAGTACCCAATAAGCAGCGCGAAATGGTACGTTTGATTGAGCTACTGAATACCGAAAAATTCCAAGATCCTAAAGCCCAAATCAGCATGGCGATGGGTAAGGACATTGGTGGTAATGCCATTATTACTGACCTTGCGCGCGCGCCGCATATGTTGGTTGCTGGGACTACAGGTTCGGGTAAATCGGTATTGGTCAACTCGATGCTACTATCGATGCTACTCAAATATACGCCAAATGAGCTGCGTCTCATTTTGATTGATCCAAAGCAGCTTGAGCTTGCCAACTATAATGATATTCCACATCTATTAACACCAGTCGTCACTGATATGACTGAAGCAGCCAGTGCCTTGTCATGGTGCGTGGCAGAGATGGAACGTCGCTATCAACTGATGAGTTTGCTCAAAGTGCGTAAGCTTAATGAGTTTAATAAAAAGGTCATTGCTGCTGAAAAATCGGGTAATCCGATGCTTGATCCTTTGTGGCGACCTAATGACAGCGTGAGTATCAGCCAAGCACCGAAGCTAAAAACCTTGCCGATGATTGTCATTGTCGCGGATGAGTTTGCCGATATGATTATGCAGGTTGGTAAGCAAGCCGAAGAGCTTATCACCCGCTTGGCACAAAAATCGCGGGCAGCTGGGATTCATTTAATGCTGGCTACCCAGCGTCCATCGGTCGATGTCATTACTGGTCTGATTAAAGCCAATATTCCTGTACGTGCAGCATTACGAGTGAACTCAAAAGTAGATTCGCGGACGATTCTGGACAGTGGCGGTGCCGAAGACATGCTGGGTAATGGTGATATGCTATTTTTAGGGCCTGGGCAAATTGAGCCAGATCGTGTGCATGGTGCCTATGTCAGCGATGAAGAGGTTAACCGTGTTTGTGATGCGTGGCGTGAACGCGGTGCGCCTGATTATATTGACAACATGGCAGGCAACTTTGAGCTGTCTAGTCCTAGTGGGGGTGGTAGTACCGCTAACGCCTCTGGTGAGGACGATGACCTTTATAACGATGCTGTGGCCTTTATTATGGAGACGCGAAAAGTTTCTGCTTCTAGTATCCAGCGTAAATTTAGCATCGGCTATAACCGTGCCGCACGTATCGTAGATTCTATGGAGGACGCGGGATTGGTCAGCTCAATGGGCAAAAGCGGTAAGCGTGAATTGTTAATGTAGCTGTCAATAAATCTGCGTGATTAATAAAAAAGACGAGTGACGAAAGTGGCTCGTCTTTTTTATTGAAGAAATATGATAATGCTCATGTCTGAATGACCAATCAGTTTTTTTATCAATTATCAGCACTCGTTTTTTATACTAAACTGACCTTTATTGATAGCATAAATATCACTCAATTTTCAGAAATTTTAGGTTCATTACTCAGCAAGGAGGCAGGTTATGTTTAAAGAATATACCCAATATGATGCCATAGCATTGGCGGCATTGGTCAATGCAGGTGAAGTCAGCGCTAAAGAGTTATTAGATGCTGCCGTCTATCAAGCCAATACACTCAATCCCAAATTAAACGCCATCATCCATCGTTTTGATGACCGTGCTTATCATGCTGCACAGGCGGGATTACCCTCAGGTATATTTAATGGTGTGCCTTATCTGCTCAAAGATTTGTCATTTAGCTTTGCCGATGAGCCAATCACGATGGGCAGTCGTAGTGTTAATATCATCTCTGAGAGCGACAGTGAAATCGTTAAGCGGATGAAAGCCACAGGCGTGAATACCTTTGGCAAAACCAATACGCCGGAATTTGGTTTAATCATTACCACCGAACCAAAAGCCCATGGTGCGACTCATAACCCTTTCAAAAAAGGTTACAGCTCTGGCGGTTCATCGGGCGGTAGTGCCGCGTCAGTGGCGAGCGGTATCGTACCAATGGCGGGCGCGGGTGATGGTGGTGGCTCGATACGCTTCCCTGCTGCTTGGTGCGGAGCGTTTGGACTCAAACCCAGCCGTGGTCGTAACCCGATAGGCCCTAAATTCGGGGAAGGCTGGGAAGGTGCAGTCGCAGATCACGTGATTACCCGCAGCGTACGTGACAGTGCCGCGATGCTCGACGCTACAAATGGCGCAGAGATTGGTGCGCCTTATGTCATCGCGCCACCTGATGGCACATTTTTGCAAGCTGCGATGCGCGCACCAAGGCAATTAACCATTGCCTTGCATCAACAGCCATTGATTGCCAATACTGTGGTGGATAAAGAAGTGTTAGCCGTATTAGAGCAAACGGCTAAGCAGCTAGAAGCCATGGGTCATCGGGTCATACCCGCCGAGCCGAATATCAATATCGAGCAGTTTTGGCATGACTTTATGGTGGTGGTCTGCACCCATACCGCTTTTACCATTGATAATATCGAGCGTGACTTTGGGGCAGAACATATCAAAAACCTAGAGCCGCAAACCTACAATATGGCATTGCTCGGTCGCTCATTATCAGCCGTTGATTTGGCGCATGCTAAGCATGGTTGGCATCACAGTCAGTATCAAACGGGTTTGCTACTTGAAACCTATGACATGATTTTATGTCCGACTGTGCCGACACCTGCAGTTAAGCATGGTGTACTGCCACCAAGTGTTATGGATGAAATGCTCATGCGTAGCGCAGGAGTGCTCAATAAGGGCATCGATATGGGTAAGTATGCCTTTAGCTCAGGTATGATCGAAAAGCTCAGTCAGCCTGTACTGGGCAAAATGGCCTTTACACTACTGGGTAATATCACAGGATTGCCAGCGATGTCATTACCGGTAGGAATGAGTAAAAAAGGTTTGCCAATTGGGATGCAGCTGATTGGGCGTATGAATGATGAAGCGACATTATTCAGTGTGGCAGGGGAGATGGAACGAGCAGGGTTGTTTACCAAGGCAGCCTTTGAGAAGTAGGTTTGCATTCTATCGATTAAGTAATGATTACTTAATCAAATCGATAAATATCCATGCCTAAGCTATGATGCGCCATGCTTTGATGGACAACTGAGACACGCTGACCTGTACCTAAGGCAAAAAACAATGGCAACAGATGCTCGTCACTCGGATGAATATCTTTATAGTCAGGATATTGCTGCCAATCTAAAGCACTAGGAATGTCTGTTTTGAGCTGTTGTAGCAGCCATTGCTTAAATGCTTTAGCCGTTTGGTCAACACTATCTGCTTGCCAGCGTAATGCTTGCAGATTATGGGTAATGTTACCTGAGCCAATGATCAGTATTTGCTCTTCACGTAGGCGTGCTAGCTGCGCACCCAATTGATAACAGGCGATACTGTCATAATGCTGCGGTAGAGAAACCTGTACGATAGGTATCTCAGCCTCTGGATATAAGTGCCTGAGCGGTGCCCACACCCCATGATCGCAAGCCCGCACCGGATTGACGCTACAAGTAATACCGCGTGCAGTGAGCTGCTGGGCAAGGGATTCAGCAAGTGCTGGCTGACCAGATGCAGGGTATTGGAGCTCATATAGCTCAGGCGGAAAACCTGAAAAATCGTGCCAAGTCTTGGGTTGCGGATTACTGCTCATTTCGAGTTTGGCGGATTGCCAATGCGCTGACATAATTAGGATGGCACGTGGCTTTGGTAAGTTTTGCCCGATACGTGCCAGTGCACTGGTCGTGGCTGATTGTTCAATGGCAAGCGTGGGTGCGCCATGCGAGATAAACAATGCTGGTAGCTTAGCCACATTTGACCCTGAAGCAGATACATCTGTCCAAACGCCAGTCGCTGTAATAGGCGTTGACGAATGAGAGTACGAGTCATCAGGCTGATGAATTGCATGAGGGGCGGTAGGTGTCGCATGTTTTGGATATTTCATGTAGCGTTTATTAGGGCGCGCCGCGATTTTTCAATCGCTTCTATCATTGATATTGTTGCCCATAAACTATCAGCACAGAATCTCGGCAAAAAATATTAGCACAGAGTATGGCAGTGTTTAATGACTGCTTAATTGCCACGATGATAAGGATGATTGTTGTTGATACTCATCGCACGATACAATTGTTCCATTAGTACAACACGTATCAGCGGATGCGGTAATGTCAGCGCTGATAGTGACAATTTTACATCGGCTTTGGCTAATACTTCTGGCGATACGCCGTCTGCACCGCCGATCACCAGTGCAATATCATCGCCCTGCTGCATGCCATCAGCTAATTTATCAGCCAGCCCTTCTGTCGAAATCATTTTACCTTTGACATCCAATACCCATAGTTGCTCACGCCCTGAGGCATTATGAGCGGCTAGTATTGACTGTCCTTCTTGCTCACGGTATTGTGCCAAATTGGCATCAGACGGGTTTTTTGCACGCTTTGCGGCAGCAATTTCCACGATTTCTGTACTGAGCATAGGTTGGATACGCTTAAAATACTCATCGAACCCCGTCTGTACCCATTTAGGCATTTTATTACCGACGGTTAAAATTCTTACTTTCATAGCCAGTACCACTTTAATTTTAGTCATTAGTAAAATATAACAAAAGAATTTTACGCTTAATTGAACGTAACAAACAAGATTCTACAAAGCTTTTTTTATGCTTTACTAATCTTGGATAAACAATAGGTCTTACATCAAAGGCTGTATGGTTTGCGAGACAGTATCTTCTGTATTTTGGTCATTATCGCTGGCATCAGTTGGGCTGGGTTTTGGAATAATAGTAAGCTTGGCATCAGACTCAAAAACGATGGCTTCAATATCATCGAAACGATGCACTCCTTCAGAGCGCATCGCACATTCAATCTCTTGACGAGTCAGCCGCTCAGCGCGCATGGCATCTGGCAAAAACTGCCCTTGATAGAAAACAATACGCGGCTCTGACAAAATAAAACTGCTAAATTGCGGTGAGATAGAGGCGTATTTCGTAACTAAAAACTGCAATAAATAAAGTACTAAAATCGATGAAACTCCTTCGACAAAAGGAATGTCTTTGAGCAAAATAGTACTGGCACCAAGTGAACCGATCATCACGGTGACGATCCAATCAAAATTATTGAGCTGCGAGGTGGAGCGTTTACCTGAGACTTTGGTCACCAGTACGATCAACACATAAACCATGACTGTCGTCAAAACGATGCGTCCAAGCTTGTCTATATTGTCAAAAAAAACCATGTCCATGATAAATGCTCCTATTAAAATATAAAACCGTTAATCACCCACAATCATCCAAAAGGTTACTCATTAAAGTTAGCCTAACGGATTTTATGTATTAATAGGGAGAAAAATTTGTAGCACCTTGTAGAGGTTTGGCTGAGACTTCCTCGCTCACATAGTTTTGCGTTTAGGGTCAAGCAGGCGATTGATCGCCCAAAGACTGATGCGAGCACTGACCAGTGTCAGCACCAATATCATCACCAGCGATGAGACCAATGGCAGTGGTTGCTGGACGGCCATCTCTAGTAGGACTTCGCGATTTACCGCATCAAACAACCAAAACCATATGGCTAAGAAGTAGATGACAGTCAGTAGCCAGACCACCGCGACGCCGCCAAACATTAAGCGATTGATTTCACCGCTATTCAATGCGCGCTGCTGATGTTTGACAAATTTACGAACCGCGATATAAGCCCCGATAATGATAGACAATACCGTTACCAGTTGCGAATTCACAGCAAGCTTGGTTTGAATCATCATAAATATTGCGCTGGCAAGCGTATAGCCAATCGCGAAATATCCTACATATTGTGCCAGTTTAGGCTGCGCTGACTCATGGTTTTTCGGCAGCGGCTCGCCACCTGAATGAGTCTTGGATTTATTGAGGTTGGTTGTCTTGCGTGACATAAGTGAACCTTTATAAAGGTGGAAAATAGGATGTGAAAAACACTTAATGCTGCGCCGTCCAATCAAGCATTGCATCTAGCACAGGTCTGGCTGTATAAGCGTTATGTGCTTGCTCACTATTGATGAGTCCAACCACGACATAATCCTGTCCCGACAATCCTTTGACATAGCCTGCCATCGAGGTGACGTTGTTTAAGGTACCTGTTTTTATCCACGCACGACCAATGGCTGCTGATTCTGGTAGGCGTTCACTATGAGCGGTAATGGTGCCACTGACGCCAGCGATACCTAACGAGTTGACGTAAGCGTTAAAACTTGGATGGCTATAAGCATAAGTTAATAGCTCGCTTAGGTTGGCAGCTGTGATGGTACAGTCGCGGCAGAGTCCTGAACCATTGATCAAATGGGGCGGCGGTGTGCTTAGATTGGTCTGCCACCATTGATTAATAGTATGCAATGCGACAGGATAGCTCGTCGCAGTCGGCGTGCCAAATTGATACAAGCTATGTGAACCATTAATAGCTTTATCGAGTGTTTTATTATCAACTTTGTCATAAACACCAATCGATAACGCCACTTGCTCAGTCATCACATTGTTTGAAAAGTGATTGATATCGTAAATCTGCTGCGTCAAATTCAATGATGGGTAGCTGACAATAGGCAGCGGTGATATAGGAAGTGCTGCCAGACCATGCGTTGATTTGGTGTTTTTCATGGTAGTGTAAGGTGCTTCTTGAGTGATGACATTACCACTCAGCGTATTGCCTAGCTCTTGCCATTTTGCGGCAATAACGCGTGCTGCAAAATCTTTGGCGTCAGGATAAGCCACATAAAAAGCATGCTCTTGGCAGCTGTTTGGCAATTGAGTCTTTAACACCAATTGTTTTTTTTGCCACTCGGGTGCGAGACTATAACGCGCTTGCCCACAGGCCGCCGAACGCGTATTTATGATGCTGGGCAAAGCATAATTTGCTAATTTTGGTGTATAAGTTAGATTTGCTTGGTCATCGTTTAACGGATAGCTTTTGATACCGATGGTACTAAAATTCACCAAAAAACCATCGGGACTGGCGTTATAAGGACGCAGTGGCGAGTTGTCAAAGGCGGCAGGGTCTTTACTGACATTTTTAAAGACGCCACTGTCAATGATAATATCACCGTCGATATGACGGATACCGGACGACTGTACTTTATAAAGGAGCTGTTCTAAACGCTCGTGGGTCATTTTTGGATCGCCGCTGCCTTGAATAATCAAATCGCCATGCAGACGGTCACCGATGACAAGGCCTGTATGATAGACACGGGTATGCCAGACAAAATCAGCGCCTAGGGTGTCTAAAGCAATAAAGCTGGGAACGAGTTTCATGGTGCTGGCAGGCGTGCGAGCGATATCGGCTTGATGGTTCAGCAACGGCGAAAATGAAATTTTTATGGAGGCGTTATCAGTACTGATGTCATCAGTTTTATTGTTATTAGCATTGTCGTTAATGACAGCTGTTTTTGCCTCATTACTCAATATCGTGGGGATGCTTTCTAAGCTTTGATAAGTGTAAGGATCATCGGTGTAAGCATGCAGTTTTTTCTCATGCTTTTCAATGGTACGCTGCTCAATAGTAATCAGCGTACTCTGTTGGCGCACATGGTTATTATTGGTTTTGTCATTATTATTTTGCGTGGTTTTTTGAGAATTACTTTTTATATCAGCATTTATATTGGCAGTCGGTTTTGGCTGAAGAGCGGGTTTAGATGAGCGGTGTGTGCTGCTATCAATAACCTGAATGGGGGCGGGCAGGTGACTGGCATTTTTATCACCGACTGGTGTGACGATAATACTAATATCAGCTTCTGTTAAATCGGCTCGTGATAATGCTGCTTCGATGGCTTTTGGTAGTGCTGCTTGCGCATGGATTGGCAGTATTGTCGCCGTTGCTAATAACGCCATGATAGGTACGTATTTAGCAGGCGGCTTCGACGGTCGCAGATAACGACAGAAAGGAAATAATTTGGCAGTAAAAGCAGAGGAATGACGGAGTTTAGAGGTGGGTCGCATGAGCATCTTTCATCAGGTGGCAAAAACAGCCTATGGTAACATGAGTTGCCGTTTTCGCGTAGATGGCAGGTGTAGATGAAAACCTGTTTTTATCTGAATTTTTAAAATACGCACGCATACTAGCGCACATGTAAAAATGCCATGGCGGTCATGATGGCATCGTTATAAGCATCGTGAGCGCCTAGATCGGGTATATTATAGTGCGCTAAAATATTGGTCAGATGCTGCGCTTGGCTAGATAGCCCTTGGGTTTGACCACTCATGCGTCGACTATATAAATGGCGCAAATCGATGACTTCGTTAGGCAGTGCTGTGCCCATATAGCGTTTGACCAGAGGGTTTAAAAACGCTGTGTCTAAACTCGTACAAAACCCCACAATTGGGCGATTACCTATAAATGGCAACAACAGCGCCAGCATCTCATCGTAGCTCATACCATGCTCAACGTCGGCAGTACGTAGACCGTGAATCACAATGGTGTCACGGTCTGGCATCACAGGTGGTCTGCATACGATATGCATGCCATTACCGGTATCGATTGTATTGTCATTGATATGAATCGCGGCGACAGACAATAAATGGTGATTTTTTGGATTGAGTCCCGTCATTTCGCAGTCAATCGCTACCCATTGCTTAGCCACAGGTTTGGTAAACATCGATGCCAATTCTGGGCGCTGTAGCTGCGTTTTTTGCCAAGCGCAGGATAACTGTGTTAGCCAACTCATAGTTGTCGCTCATCCATTTATGCGATTGTTGTACTTATGCGAGTTCTAATTGATAATGCTGACGTAACTGGTTTTTAAAGCTTTTAACAACGGCCAAACACTCTTTTAATAAGTCGCGCTCAAGCGCGGTCAAGGTCATTGGGTTGACTTGCCGTGCATGTTTATCATCGGTTGATAGAGCGACTGATAGGCGCTGTGCCATAAAAAACTCCAAGGCTTCTAGTAAAGTATCTGCGCGCTCTTGGGTCAAGGCGCGCGCTTGTACCAAAGCTTTAAGACGATTTTTACTACTGGGCAGCGCTAAGATATCGTTTTCTAATGCCAAGGTACGAATGCCATGAACCAGTGGAAAGATACCGGCTTTCTTTAGATCAATGTCTTCTGACCCAGATTTACCACCAAGCAAAGGTACGAACTTTTGCCACCACTGATTGACATCACCGAACTGTAGCGCGGCGCGCGCGAACTGGCGTACAAACATAGGGTCTGACTGCCTGTGGGCAACCTTTAAATGTTGACGCACCTGAGTCAATAATGACTCATCTCCGCAGACATATTCGCCATCGAGTATGGCGGACAAATAAATACCATGCATGGGATCCGTATTTCTAAACCATAAACCAATCTGGGCATTAAACTGTTTTAGCGGCTGTCGCCACATAGGGTTAGTCATCATGATATTACCATCGCACAGTGGATAACCGAGGTCTGCTAAATTCTGATTAAAAGTATCCGCAAATTCTGCCAGCTCAGGGTGAGTATAGCCGTCACGTAAGATGAGTGCATTGTCTTGGTCAGTACGCATGATTTGCTCACCGCGCCCCTCGGAGCCCATCACGATCAGGCAGGTATTTGTCATGACCTCATCAGGCACGATAAGTTGCCAGAGCTTAGTAAATACCTGTGCATTCAAGGTCTGTACCATGCGGCTGATATTACCGATTTTGACACCGTTTTGATGTTGGGCGCGAATATAACGACCGATAAGCTCGACGGCAGTATCTAAGCTCGATAAGTCTTTTGCTTGCTCGATTTGGATACTAATGAGCTGTGAATGATGACCAATATGCGCAAGCATATCGCTTTGTCCTAATATACCGACGACATCCCCATTTTGATCAATCACTGGTAGCCGATGGATGCGATAGCGGGTCATGGTCAATAATGCATCGCCAATCTCATCACCGGCTTTGATGGTACGCAAGTTGAAATTAGCATAGCGCTGGCAGGGGGTAGTGGCTGGATCTTGGTGGTCACTCACGGCGCGGCAAATATCGGTATCGGTCAAAATACCCAATAGATGACCAGTACCATATTGCACCTCGCCCTCGTTTTTTAGGTGGTTTAAGGGTTGCACCAGTACATGTTTTAGCCCCGCTTTCGTCATGATAGACGCGGCTTCGTATAAGCTGTTATTGGCGTTGACGATATGGACTGGCAATAGATTGACGTCAATGACGGGCTGCAACATGATTTGCTGCACTTCTTGTTGGTCATTGTAGCTGGCAGAGACTATGGGTTTATTATTGCGGCGCTGCTGTAATGCCTTTAGCCTTTCGGGTAATTTGTCTGACAGCATTTGGCGTACTAGATGATTTTGGGTGCTGATTTTATCGACTGCGCTACCAGCGACTTGGAGCAGCAAGGTATCCTCAGCGGCTCGAAACTGATAGGTCTGCAGTGCTTCAGTATTAGAGCTATTCTCAGTCAATGATTCAGGTAGACGACGGCTGTCGAACCAGTCGTTATTATTGAGATGGTCGGAGTGGTTACTACCCAAGTAAGAGGCGACAAACTCATCATCAAACAATTGCTCAATCTGCCCCTTAATGACCACATACAGATATTGCAACTCTTCGGCAGTTAGATTCTCATTTTTGGCAAGGTAGCGGATTTGGGTATTTTTTCTGATGCTTTGACGTTCAGCCAGACTCAATACGTCAAAGGGCGGCTGGGTAAAATCAAGATGGGGCATGGCATCATCCTTGATGGCATATTGAGTAAAAGATAATCGATAATAAAAGACACTTTACTATAGCATTATTAAAGCAAAAAACCTCTAATAACCACAGTAATATTGTGGCTATTAGAGGTTGCTGTTTTTTTTGAAACTTTTGCGTATAAAGTGACTGCTTATGCGCCTAGTAATTTTTGAATACGGTTTATTGCTTCGCGGCTCTCATCAACACTCGCAACGAGCGCAATGCGCACATAGCCTTGCCCAGGGTTTTTGCCATCAATATCACGTGACAGATAGCGCCCTGCTAGTGCGTGAATATTGGCCTGCTCATACAGTGCTTTGACAAACCGCTCATCATCCCCATCGAACGGCTCAGGGACCTTTATCCAAAAGTAGAATCCAGCCTCAGGCATTCGTAACTCTAGTAGTTCACCAAGCTCAGACATCCACAAGGCAAACTTTTCTTGATACAGAGCGCGATTGTGTGCCACATGCTTTTCATCTTGCCATGCAGCGATCGAGGCGAGCTGATGTGGTATCGGCATCGCACAGCCTTGATAAGTACGATATTGCAGGTAAGCTTGCAAAATATTGGCATCACCTGCCACAAACCCTGAGCGCAAACCAGGCAGATTTGAACGCTTAGATAAAGAGTGAAAGACAATACAGTTTTTGAAATCATGACGACCGAGGGCAGCGCAGGCTTGCAATAGTCCAATCGGTGCCGTATCAAAATACAGCTCGCTATAGCACTCGTCACTGGCAATAATAAAATCGTACTGATCTGACAGACGAATGAGATACTCCCAATCCTCCATCGTCATGACCGAGCCAGTCGGATTGTTCGGACTACAAACAAACAGCAACTGCGTGCGCGCCCAAACATCTTTTGGTACGGCGCGATAGTTACCTTTAAAGTCATCGTCCAGTGTGCAAGGCACAAAATAAGGCTCGGCTTGCGCCAGTATCGCTGCACCCTCATATATTTGGTAAAAAGGGTTGGGCATCACTATTGTAGGAACAGTCGTAGGAGCAGCCATAGGAGAAACGGCAGATAACGGGTCAGAGACAGACAGCGGACTACTCTCTGTATCGCTTACTTTATGATCCACGACTGCTTGTACCAGACTAAAAATAGCCTCGCGTGTGCCCATTACTGGCAATACTTGCGTATTGGCATCGACATGGTTCAAAAAGAAGCGTTTTTCTAGCCAATGCGCGATGGTTTGGCGCAGCTCAAACATGCCATTAGTCGTTGGATAACGACTTATTTTGTCCAAATTTTCACGTAGTACGTCCAGCACGAACGCTGGCGGCTCATGTTTTGGTTCACCAATACCGAGCTTGATTTCACTGTAGTCATGGGCTGGCACACTGTTAGCAAGCAATGTTGCCATCTTTGCAAAAGGATAAGGATGCAGATACGTTAAGTTGTGATTCATAAGTAGGGTAACTATAATAGACAATTAATAATAAAGTTATAAAGAAAAATTACATTTAAGCAGTGTAGCACTTCTCTTATTTTTTGTCTTTTACTTCTCATGCTCAAGCTGCTTAGCTATTTAACCATAAATTATAATAACTAATGAAGCCGTCACAGATTTAAAAATCCTAAAAAAAGCTTATCAATTGATGACTTATAACAATACAAAAAACTGCTGTCAGCCCTAATGATAGATTATGGTGAGGATAATTTGATATGCCTAGTATCTCAAAAACTAATGATCTTAACGCGACAGACATTCAAGATGAAAATTTTGATGATGCGCAACAGCGAACCAAATTGTACGAATTATTAAAACAGCGGGAGCAAAGCTGGTGGCAAGCTCGCCAGCAATTAATCAGCCATAAAGAACGAAAGATGTTTTGGTACGGTGAAAACAGCTTGATGATGTGGTTACTGTGGCAACTGGTCAGTTACGTGATCGTTGCGATGGTGCTGATGTTGCTTAGCAATCAGCTCGGTATTTTACTGCCCTTATGGCAATATATTGCTTTATTTGTTTTACAGACAGTGATTTTTGTGGCCATGCTCGCGTCCAAAAGTCGAATGGCAGACAGCTTGCAACGTAAAATTGATAAAGATGAGTTGATGCGCGAAGAGGCACTGAATGAGATGATTATCTTAGCAGAGGACAGCCTTTATCCCGATGTGCATGCCAAATCGCCTATTTCTCTAAGACAGATATCTGAGTGTTTTGGCAGAGATTTTCATTTAGCAAGTTTACATTGTTTGCTGCAAAAAGAGGTCAACGCTGGGCGCTTAATACTGACGCAAAAACAGATAGAAGCAGAGATTCTGCCACCAGATCTTGCGGATGATGAGCTCAATGAGCACGCTAGCGAAATGATATATAAAAGCACCTTATAAAAGGTGCTTTTGGTATTAATGGGTTAAAAAATACAAAGCATGCCATCAATGAATGGATGATACACACTGAGTATTTATCTTAGACTTATCTTGTAAGCCTATTTGTTCAATCACATTTGCTGTAAGCAGCAGGCTGCTCTCTTTGCATACTGAGACTGGCCATCAAAGCGGATCGTAGTGCGTCAAGTCTAGCAGCAGATAGCGGTTCATCATTTTGATCGCTGATATAAAACATATCTTCTGCACGTTCGCCCAAAGTGGTGATACGCGCAGCATGCACCTCAATTTTCTCCTGCAAAAACACCTGTCCTACTCTTGCCAATAGTCCCGGCTGATCAAGGGTTTCTAAGCTCATAATATGCTGATCAGAAGCCTCATTAAACTCAAAATTAATCACCGTGGTCACTTCAAAATGTCTAAGCTGACGCGGTATGCGCTTATTGGTAAGTTTCAGTAATGTCGGGTCTTTAAAGGCATTGATTAGGCGCTGTTTGAGTTCTTGTTGACTGTCCTCATCGACCAATAATGTGCCACTGGGATCGAGCAGTACATAGGAGTCCAAAGCAAAATCGCGGGTAGCAGTAATAATACGGGCGTCTAAAACATCCAAGTTCATTTGATCGAATACAGCCATGGTGACTGCAAACAGGTTCGTCTGATCTTGAGTATAAACAAAGACCTGTACCGCATCAAGGGCCAGCTCGCGATGCTCACGTAATACCACCAATGGTGGGCTATCCGCATTAGAAGCAAGACCAATCGGCGGATGGTTCAAAATGGCTTCGGTATGCCATAAGATGTCTTCAGGAATTTCTCTCAAGAAATATTCATCACCCAAATCATCCCATAGCCTCAAGACTTCATCACGATTCATGTGTTGATTGTTGACATTATCGAGCATCGCTAAGGCTTGGGTACGTGTGGCACAGATCATATCTTGGCGGTTAGTGGGTGCATCGATATCAGCGCGCAAAATGCGCCGAGTTTGTGAGTATAACTGTTTCATTAATGTGGCACGCCAGCTGTTCCACAACTGTGGATTGGTCGCATTCATATCCGCAACAGTGAGCACATATAAATGATTGAGGTGGGTGACATTACCGACTAAGTTGGCAAAAATAGTGACCACTTCTGGATCTGAGATGTCTTTTTTCTGAGCAGTCATCGACATCAATAAATGATAGCGAGTGAGCCAACCAACCAAGTTGGCATCTGCCAGACTCATACCATGCGCCAAACAAAATTCAGTCGACTCGGTTTGACCAAGTTCACTATGGTTGCCACCGCGACCTTTGGCAATATCATGGAACATGGCGGCCAGTACCAAGATCTCCTTGCGCTCGATACGCTGAAAGATAGAGCTGACCAGTGGAAAATCTTCATAAAACCGTGGGTCGGTGAAGCGATGCAAAATCCGAATCAAAAATAAGGTATGCGCATCAACCGTATAACGGTGAAATAAATCATATTGCATCAGACCGGTCACTTGGGCGAACGCAGGAATGTAGCTGCCTAAGACGCCATAGCGATTCATGGCACGCAGGCGATGAAACAGATAATTCTGCTCTTTTAAATTGGCTAAGAAGAGCGCTTGGTGAGCGGGGTTATCACGGTAGACTTGATCGATGCCACGCGCGGCGATTTTTAGCGCACGCAACGTATGAGTACGCACGTTTTTGATACCGTACTGACCCATCAGTAAAAACATCTCTAGGATAGCATCAGGATGCTGGGCAAAAACCCGATGATGCGCCATGGCGATTTGATCACCAACTTGGTTAAAGCGCGCATTGATTGGCTGCTTTTTTGGACGCTCATCATCAGGCAACTGCGGCTCTATAATCGTCTCGTAGTAGTGATTGGTCAGCATTTCAGACAGCGTCGATATCTGCATGGCACAGCGATAATAGTCGCGCATAAAACGCTCGACGGCGGCATTTGGTTGATCGTCTGGCTGCGTCTCATAACCCATCAACTGGGCAATTTCACGCTGATAATCAAACAGCAGCTTGTTTTCGTTGCGACCAGTCAATACATGCAGATAATGACGTATTTGCCATAAATAACCTTCTGCAAAGTTCAGCTCATCGAACTCTTTTTCAGTCAAAAAGTTTTGTTGTACTAAGTCATACAGCTTACCCACTCGAAAATAGCGTTTGGTTACCCAGCCGATGATATGAATGTCGCGTAGACCACCAGGGGCGGTTTTTATATTGGGTTCAAGGTTGTACTCGGTGGCATTGTGCTGTAAGTATCGCGCTTTAGCTTCTGCGATTTTTACTTCAAAAAACTCACGTGGCGACCACTGTTTATTGACAATTTGAACGGGCACATCCTGTAAAGTCTCATTACCAATTAATAGCCGAGCTTCTAGCTGGGCACTGGCAATGGTATGATCGAGCGACGCCTCTAAAGCGTCATTAACACTACGTACCGAGAGAGCAGGCTCTAATCCTATGTCCCACAATAGCGCCACCAACCGATCTATTTTCCCACTGGCATCAGCGCCAATCTCATCAGGGGAGAGCAATAAAATGTCGATGTCTGAATAAAGCGACAGCTCGCCGCGACCATAACCGCCTGTGGCAAATAAAGCCAAATCTGTTTTATCCAGCTCAAACCAGTTAAACAAGGCAATCAGCAATTCGTCAATCGCACCAGAGCGTGCCGCGACCAATTGACGAATATTGACACCGCGTTCAAGTGCACGGTTAATATCTTGATTAATTTGAGTCAACCAGTGAGGAATACCCAGTAGCGACTTTTCAGTGACAGGGGTGTCCGCTAGCAGTGACGCGTTTGTCGCTATATCCTTTGATAATAGAGGTAAAGGTGTCAGATCGATAGAAGCGACATCACAAGTAAACATGAGTGTTATCCCGTTAAGAGTTTAAAAATAAAACGTTTCAGCTGAAAAGCGTAGAATCACCAGTGTGCTGGTAGCTGACAAAAGCCACGAATAGAAGTTACCAATATAAGTTATTAAGTCATCAGAGTATAAAGATAAAAAGCGGTTGAGCACAATACTCAATATGACCTAATTATTGGCCAAAAAAAAGACCGCCTAGGCGATCTTTTTCAATATTACTGGGTCAAAAAACTTAAATCTTCTTCAGGGCGAGTGGTAAACACCTCACAGCCATTATCGGTCACGACCATCGTATGCTCCCACTGTGCTGACAGCTTACGGTCTTTAGTAATCGCCGTCCATTCATCAGGCAAAATCTTGGTTTGCCATGTACCTTGGTTAATCATCGGCTCGATGGTAAAGGTCATGCCTGTTTTTAGCTCAAAGCCTGTACCTTTTTTGCCATAGTGCATGACTTGCGGCTCATGGTGAAACTCATTACTGATGCCGTGACCACAGAACTCGCGAACGATACTGAAACGTTCAGGCTCGACCACTGCTTGGATAGCCGCACCGACATCACCTAGACGCGCACCGTTTTTAACGACACTCATACCAGCATATAAGGCATCTTGTGCCACTTTGCAGATACGCTGTGCCATGATAGAGCCGTTACCAACGATCCACATTTTTGAGGTATCGCCATAGTAGCCATCTTTTATCACGGTTACATCGATATTGATGATATCGCCATCTTTGAGTAGCTTGTTTTCGGCTGGAATACCATGACAAACCACATGGTTAATCGAGGTACAAATTGATTTTGGGAAGCCATTGTAGTTAAGCGGTGCAGGAATAGCCTGTTGCACATTAACGATATAGTCATGGGCGATTTGGTTAAGTGCCTCGGTACTGATGCCAACTCGAACGTGCTCATCGAGCATGACAAGGACATCACTGGCGAGTTTACCGGCCACGCGCATTTTTTCTATGGCTTCTGGGGACTGGATAAGGGATTTTTTAGTCATCATTATATTACTTATAGTTATGGAATTAATGGCTTGAATTATAACATAAATGAAGACGCCGCTGTTTTACGTTAAGTGATAGTGAACCTATCATTATTATTGATAATAATTGCTTTACAGCGACGTAGGGGCAGTTGTGACCCTCTAGTCACGATAATATATTCATATTTTGACAATTTAGTTGAATGTTACAGAAGATATAAGTAATGTAATTTTGCATGCTAAAGGAATTAGCAGCAATCTTTGCCGATATTATGAGGTAAAGATAATCAAAATTAATGATAACAAGGACGTTATTATGACGCTAAAATCTTCTCTAGCTTCGGCTTTCACGCCCAGCGCATTTCTCCCCTCACTTGGTGTTATCGGTGCCGGTGTACTTTTAATGGCTTTACAAACCACTTCGGCTCAAGCTGCTGGTCAATACTATAATTGTGCCAACTCAACCGGATGCAAGCTGGTCAGCAACAAATACTGGACGTCAAATCATACTGATACAAAATACCCAATTGTTATGGCACATGGTCTTGGCGGCTTCACTAACTTGTTTGGGATTATCGACTACTTCAATGGCATTCCTCAAGAGTTGATGAAAGGCGGCTCAGAGGTATATACCACCAAAACGTCAGCCGTCAATAACAGTGAGATTCGCGGAGAGCAGCTGCTGCAACAAGTCAAAACCATCACTGCCATTTCAGGTGAACCTAAAGTCAATTTATTTGGACACAGTCAAGGCGGTATAGATATCCGCTATGTCGCTGGCGTCGCGCCAAAATATGTCGCATCAGTTACGGCAGTCTCAAGCCCAGAACAAGGGTCAAAAACGGCAGATTTTGTCAAAAATACCCTTGAGCCAAACAACACCACAGGTAATCCATCCAATGTCACAACACAGCTAGTCTCAGGCGTGTTCAATTTGATTGGTGGCTTTACAGACGTGGGTTCAGGTATCAGTTTTAAAGAGATACAAGAGCAAGATGGCTGGCAAGCGCTCGTGGCTCTATCAACGGATGGTGCTGCTAAGTTCAATGCCAAATTTCCTGCAGCAATGCCAAAAAATTATTGTGGTCAGCCGACCAGTACTGCCGTCAATGGCATTAAATACTATTCGTTCAGCGGGGTTGGGCAAATAACAAGCGCACTTGATCCTAGTGATTATCTATTGGCAGCAACGAGCGTGCCGTTTGCAGGTGAGTCTAATGATGGGTTGGTGTCTGCTTGCTCAAGTCGTCTTGGTTATGTGATTCGGGATAATTATAGAATGAACCATTTGGATTCAGCCGATCAAGTATTGGGTCTGACGGCATGGGGCGATTCTGAGCCAAAATCTATCTATCGTACTCAGGTCAATCGTCTTAAAAACGCTAACCTTTAATAAAGTAAGTTTTTAAGAACATACGCTTTTAAAAACATAAGCCTTTAAGCTGACTTATAAAAAGAACCCTCATTTATGTCGAATAATCGCCGCCCAGCCTATCTACCAATAGTTATAATCGCCGTGGTTAGCATAGCCATAACTGCGGCGGTGATTATGTGGTTCAAACCTGATAATACACGTATGGCTACAGCGCAACCAGTATCCAGTGCCCTCACTAATGAGGCTAATGCTACTCTATCAACTGCGCTGGATAATGGCCAAGTAGTGCAAACAACTGCCGCCCAAAACCAGTCTCTATTTGTCACTGGGTTGGAGCGTTTGCCGCGCTCATTACAAGGCACGCAAATCGACGGCGAAATCATCATTGATGAAAATAAGCAGTTGGTCGTTACTGAAGGTCTACGGCGTTTATTCGATTATTTTTTGTCGGCGCTGGGTGAAGAAGATGAAGCGGTTATTTATGCCCGTGTTGAAAGCTATATTCGTCACCACACGCCAGAGCCTGCCGCCAGCCAAGCGGTCACTATATTTGACCAATATATTATCTATCTTAAAGCCATTCCTGAAATAGAACAACGTTACGGTAATCTGCAATTACAAGCGGCAAAAAGCGGTGAGCTGGATCTAAATGTCGTCGCTCAGCAAAAGCAAGATGTAGCCAAGTTGCGTCAGCAGTATTTTACTAAAGAAACCATTACCGCCTTCTTTGGTGCAGAAGAGGAGTATGATGATTATAGTATGGAGATGGTCAGAATTAACCAAAACCAGCAGCTAACGGATGTGCAAAAAGAGGCGACACGGCAGAACTATATAAGCCGTATGCCGGATAATGCTCTCAAAGCCGGTATCACCCAGCAAGCCAACCTGAACGAGCTGATGAATCGCACAAAACAGATGCAAGCAAAAGGGGCAACGGCTCAGGAATTGTATAACATGCGTCGTGATCTGGTAGGTGCTCCAGCCGCCGCACGCCTCGCGCAAGTTGATGCAGAAGATGCTAACTTTGCTCAACGTTTCGACCAATATCAAGCCCAAAAACAGCGCTTATTAAGTCAAAGTGCAGATAAAACGCAAGCACAAACCCAAATCAATCAAATCGAACAGCAGCTATTTAGTGAGGCTGAACGCAAACGTTTGGTAGGCTATGCTGCTTTGCAACAACAGAACAGCGCCAATCTAGAGTAATGCCTAACATAAATAAGTAAAACGATAATTTTAACGAGAAATTGTCGGTTTTCAGAGTATATTCGAGAAGTTATAGAAAAAGTGTTAGCAGTTAATGTACCGTCTAACAATAGAGGTTAGCAAAAAGACTATAGAGCGCAACAAGTAACAGGGTAATCATACACTCAATCTATAATGACAGTTAAGCTCCAGTTGTGCATAATGACCGCATTATTGAGAATAATGAATAAAACAGTAAATTAATCATAATAAAAACGAATGTTTAGGATAAGAGCTATTTTTTATTCTAAAAAAACCACTAGAGGAGCTTATATGAAAAAAATGACTAAAATGATGATGGCAGCAACGCTTGCGGTAGGTACATTGGCTGCTGGTTGCCAAACCACCCCTAGCGTAACAGCGCCAGTGACTCAACCAATTACTTCTAATACGCTACAAGCATATGATTGGCAGCTAGTTGACGCCAAACGCAGCAATGGCGACAAAGTTAGTCAATTGTTCTTTGATCCAGCGAAGCCATTGACGCTAAAGTTCTTCAAAGATAGCGGCAGTGACCGTGTGACCTTTATGAACACCTGTAATAACATGGGCGCTGACTACAAGGTTGTGAATGGCAATGTCGTATTAGGCAACGTTTTATCTACTATGATGGCATGCCCTGAGCCACAAGCAAGTTTTGATACGGCGACTTTAGCGACCGTGCAAGGTAAATATAGCATCAGTAAAAATGTCAATAACACGCCTATATTGACCATTACCAATAGCAATCAAGTTGCCCATTTCAAAGCCGTTTCTAAATAATTCAATCATTACAGATGGTTTCTAAATAGTATTTGCTAAAAGCCTTTTTTTATAAAAGCCAGATGTAGCTTTAAAAATGCCTCACTATCTAGTGGGGTATTTTTTTGTTCAAAATTTGGCATGGTTTACGCTACACTGTCATTTGCTATTAAGTAAAATCTTTAGGCTAGGATATTTTAATGCACTCAATCTTTTAGTCTTAATTGTCAAGATTCTCAGTACGCAATAATCAACACTTTATTGGACGTTATTTTATGTCAAAAATGCTTGTATCAAAATCATCTGTCAATATAAGAACGATAAGTAATATCACCGCACTAACGACTTTTATTCTGTTGACGGGTTGTCAGACCTTGCCTAGTACGATGTCTAAAACGATGCAAGCACCTGCTAATAATATGAGTGCGAGTAATCCACTAACTGCGCGTATGCCTATGATGGACCGTCAAGGGCGCATAGCCTATGTCGAGGAGCAAGGAATCGGAGCTGCAAAGATGTCGACGCTTTATAGCATTCGTCCTGATGGTAGTGATCGCAAAAGCAACATCCGTAACCTTGTGGTAAATGCTGAAGGCAGCAATATGTCAGCGTCGTTCTCACCTAATGGGCAAAAACTCCTCTATAGCTCAACTGTCGGCGGCAATGCTGATATCTATGAGATGCGTCTGAGCGACGGTAAGACCACACAGCTCACTACGTTACTGAGCACGGAAGTACAGCCAAGTTACGCCAGTGATGGGCAAAGTTTTGTCTATACCAGTGATAAAGTCCGCGCTGGACGTCCACGTATCTATCGCTATCACTTCGAGACTGCTAGTGCCACGCCTGTGCCAACAAGTGGCTATGTCGCCAGTCCGCAACTGAGCTTGGACGGTCAGCGTATGGCCTATCTCAATGGTCGAAAGGCCGCCGTTATGACCCTGAGTACTGGGCAAATCACCAATCTAGCAGAGACTGGACTTGATGAACCAGCACGTCTTTCGCCATCTGCACAGTATGCTGTCTATCCGACAAAGCTTTCACAAGTGGGCGGTCAAAATGGCGGCAGCTTGGTCATTCACTCATTATCTGGTAATACAAGTTATGCGATTGGCAGTAAGGTGGGCGGAGTCGTGCGCTCGCCGATATGGGGACGCTAAAGGCAAAACCTATGTATTATGTAATAGAATATATATATAATCCTTGATAAAGCAACATAAGTTGATTTTAAAAATGTAAACTTGGCAGCATTAACTCGAGTGAGCATCATCCACATAATACCAATTTGCATAACCAAGTCATTGAGCTAATAGATTGGGTGAGCAAAAGGAGAATACGCGCAATGCAAGAAGCTTTTTTAGTCTTTATCACTAAAATCAGTTTATATCCCACGATTATTTTTACAGGGCTTGTGATGTTCGTCACTTTATATTGGGTTGTGTCTTTACTCGGCATGGCAGATATGGATAGCGTAGACCTTGGTGAGTCAGGCGGTGATGCTGATGTCTCTACCTTATCATCGACTGGTTTTTTTACCGGTCTCATGCTCAAATTTGGTCTTTACGGTGTCCCTTTAATCATCATACTAAGCTTAATTAGCTTGATCGGTTGGTTGCTCAGCTATTTATATACCAGCTTTTTACACCAATATTTCGATTCTGGCGTTCTATATTATTTATTCGGTACAGGGGCGCTCATTTTCGTATTGGTCGTCTCTATGTGGTTGACCGGTATTATTATTTCGCCGATTCGCAAAAATATCGCCAAAATTCCCAAACGTAATTCGTCTAATAATGTGGGTAAGATCGCTGTTGTGCGTACGCTTAGTGTCACAGATAAACATGGCGAAGCAGAGCTAAATGATGGCGGTGCAGGATTGATATTAAAGATTCGTTCAGACACCAATGATGGTTTGCTAAAACAAGGCGATAGAGTGATGTTGGTCGAGTATTTAAAGGATGCCAATACCTACCGAGTTGTTGTCGTGGAAGATAAAAAAATATTGTAAAAGTATGAATAAAATTGTGCATTTTTAGAAGTAACATAAATATTTTTAAATTTGGTGATAGTCGGTTCAAGGTAATTCAGATATATCGAAGGCGAATGACAGGGCTATAAAGCACACATGCTGTAAACAGTGCCATAAATAGTAGAGTTAGCAGGCGTGATAGCGTATCTGATTTATATAGAATTGATTATGGAATGTTTTAATTAAAGGAATGGATATGGACACACTCATTATCGTCGGCGTGGTTGTAGTGCTGGCGTTTGTTTTTATGATGGTCGCACTATTGATGCTCAAGGCCTTTTACTTTAAGGTTGAGCAGGGCAAAGCACTCATTATTAACGGTGTGAGTAAAATTGCCGTACGTTTTGATGGTGGTTTTGTTTGGCCAGTCATCAACAAAAAAGAATTGATGCGCATATCGCTCATCACCTTAGAAGTAGACAGACGCGGTAAAGAAGGTTTGATTTGCGCAGACAACATGCGTGCTGATATCACCGTGGCATTTTATTTACGCGTCAATGAAACCGAAGAGGATGTGCTAAAAGTCGCCAAATCGGTTGGGGTTGAGCGCGCATCAGATAAAGTCGCTGTCAACGAGCTATTTAATGCTAAATTCTCTGAAGCATTGAAAACGGTTGGTAAACAGATTGATTTCGTCAAACTGTTTGAAAATCGCAGCGAGTTTCGTGACAGCATCGTTCAAGAAATTGGTAATGATCTAAACGGCTATGTCTTAGAAGATGTGGCGATTGATTATTTAGAGCAAACGCCAAAAGCGTCATTAGATTCCAGTAATATCTTAGATGCTGAAGGTATCAAAAAGATTACGCAATTAACAGCCTTTCAGAACGTCATCACCAACGAGCTTGAGCGTGATGAAGAGTTGGCGGTTAAGAAAAAGAATGTAGAAACTAGAGAGGCAATGCTAGAGCTAGAGCGTCAGCAAGCTGATGCCGAAGCCAAACAGCAACGTGAAATCTCGTCAGTGATTGCACGCGAGACTGCTGAAACTCGTAAGATTGAAGAAGAAGAGCGTAAAAAGTCTGAAACGGCTGTTATCTCGGTTGAGCAGGATTTGGCCATTCAACGTGAGAATCAGCAGCGTGAAATCGAAGTGGCAGGGCAAAATCGTCTGCGTGCGGTCGTCATCGAAGAAGAAAAAGTAACACGTGCCCGTGATTTAGAGATTGTCTCTCGTGAGCGTGAAGTTGATCTGCAACGTATCGAAGCTGAACGTGCGATTGAGCTTGAGAAAAAAGAAATCGCCAACGTCATTCGTGAGCGTATCGCAGTGGACAAAACCGTTGCGCAAGAAGAAGAGCGTATCAAAGAAGTCCGCGAAATTAGCGAAGCTGAGCGTTCTAAGCAAACGCGCGTCCTAGCAGCAGAAGCCGATGCGGAAGAAATCAAAGTACGTCAGGTGAAAAAAGCCGAAGCAGAAGAGCTGTCTGCCAAGCATAAAGCCGTCGAAATCACCACGCTTGCCGCTGCTAATCTTGAAGCATCCGCTAAAGATTCAGAAGCCAAAATTAAAATGGCCGAAGGTACCAAAGCCGAAGAGTCAGCACATGGCTTCGCTGAAGCGGCTATCCAAGAAGTCAAAGCCGCTTCTTTAGAAAAAGAAGGCATTGCGAAAGCCAATGTTATCAAAGCAACTGGACAAGCTGAAGCGCAATCAGATCGTGAAAAAGGCATGGCAGATGCTGAGGTTATCGCCGCTCGTGGTGAATCTACTGCCAGAGCTGAGCGTGAAAAAGGCATGGCAGATGCTCAAGTCATCGCGGCTCGCGGTGAGTCAAATGCCAAAGCAGAACGAGAAGTTGGATTGGCAAAAGCCGAAGTTACTCGTGCACATTTCCAAGCCGAAGCAGATGGTCTGGTCGAGAAATTCAATGCCATGGGTAGCATGAGCAAAGAGGCACGTGAGCACGAAGAGTTCCGTATGAGTCTTGAGACAGCCTTGCAAGAAGCGCTTGCCTCAATTGATGCTGGTAAAGAGATTGCGAAAGAAAATGCTGAAGTATTGGCAGTCGCGTTACAGAAAGCCAAAATTGATATTGTTGGCGGCGAAGCTCATTTCTTTGATAATTTTGCCAAGTCACTGTCTATTGGTAAAGCCATTGATGGCTTAGCGGGTAAGTCAGACACATTGAGCGGTATCATCAATGGTGTTATGGCCAGTCAAGCCATGAAATCAAACCAGAAAAATGATGATAAAACGACTTATTAGTAAGGTCTAAATGACTAGCCTTAATGGGTAAGTATTAGTGAGCAAGTTTTTATCTAACAGTGTGAATGAGTAATATTTTCTAAAATAAAGAATCTGTCGTTTAGGCGGCAGATTTTTTTGCTAACTCAGGGTGATTCGGAATGACGAATCATGATGAGTTGGTTAATCTAAAAAAACAGCAGTGACCACTCGTTTTTTTAGATTAGCCAAGTGCTTCTTTACTTTCAATGATTCTTTATTGCCCAAAATTCTCTTATTAAGTAAAAACAGAAACGGACGAGTAACGATGGCGGACACGCAAAACTCAACAAATTCAGAAAGCAACGATAACGCTAATCAAGCCAACCAGACCGATCAGGCAGTTGCTTCAGGCAATGCTTATGAGCTCATCAAAAAACGTCTGACGGAACAAGGCGGTCGTTTAGAGGCTCAAACGCAGACGCTAAATAATGCGCGTCTCGAAGAGTTTGGCAGCACCCAGATGCAAGTCATTGCCCGTACTCGTATTCGTACCGAGTACAACTGTGTGGCGCAAGACATGGTGCAGGTCGGTGATTATTTACTGTTTGGCTACAACGTTTTTATGGGGCTCAAACGCGCGAGTAATATTAAGGACGTATTGTCGTTATATCGTCTGAACGAGCCAGTTGGTAATGAAGAAGAGTATCAGCTTGAAGAGGTTGACTTAAAAGGCACTTTTTTGGCTCAAGACGCCTTTGTCCAAGATTTCAATGAGCTGTATCGATACTACAAGCAAACACGCCTGATTCAAATAACGGTGAAAGACAGCAAGTTGCTGTTGGCATTTCAGATTGGCGAGCGTATCACCGATATTCGAGTGTTTCGTTTTGCGTTAGATTTTAGCCAAGGTACGCCAGAGTCGGCGCAAGTCGCTTATGTGGACAATCGAGGCGAGCGTGATATTGAGCTGCCGCCTGCTTATGATTTTGACTGGATTGATACCACCCGCGATCAAATGGTGAATGGCAAATATCCGCATATGAATATCTTAGACACGATATTCGTGGAAACGGTCGGTGGCGATTTGACCATTAAGATTGAGGACAATACGCAGTCCGGTCAGGGTATTTATAGCGAACCGGTCAATGACCGTACCCAGTCGCTGACGGATGCTGAGATTGCGTATGCCAAAGTGGGCAGTCTAATACTGCTTAAGATATTGCCTTATCGTGAAGAGGATTACCGTTATTTCGTTTATAACACCTTGACCGAAGCGGTGCTGCGTTTGGATGCGATTGGACAGTCGTGTGTTCAGCTACCAGAAGACCACGGCATCATGTTTCCGGGTGGTTACTATCTACAGACGGGTGAGTATAAGCTATTCGAGGCCAATAACGTTGGCGCTACTGACTTACGGTTTAAGCGTAAAATTGTATCGCCGAATGGTGAAGATGTTTTATTCTTATTTTACGACAGAGACTTGGGCGTCACGGGGCTGTTTCCTTATAACTTGATTAAAAAGCAATTGGCAAACCCTATCTATTGCAACGGTATGGCCTTGGCTGAGAATGGCCGTTTGGTGCTGTTTAGTGACCAAAGTGAGCCATCTCGTATTCATCCAATGCAGATATGGCACACGCCTTATGCCTCACACGAGTATGTGAGTGAGTTGCCAGAGAGCACGAGTTTTTATGGCAAAATCGGTAATAAAGAATTGGTGCGCGGTATTTCAGATCTGTATAGCATTACTCGCCTGATTGATAATCAAAGCGTCTCTCAAAAGCTCTATGAAGAGCTTACCAATAATACCAGCCGACTCTTTGATAGCTATTATTGGTTGTCTGAGCCTGAACTGAGCGAAGTCGCCAGTAGTATTAAAGAAGTGACAGCCACGGCTGAGCTGGTGATTGATGAGTTCGCCAAAGTACAAAGTATCCAAAAGCAAACCCAAACTGCGCTAGCCGATACGGATACGCAGCAAAGTGAGATTTTGCGGCAGATACGCGTTACTAGCTTTGAGTCGGCCAGTGATTATGTCGATCAGCTGTCAGCATTAAGACGTCAAAAAGGCCGTTTGGTTAGCTTGGAGGATTTGCGCTATTTAGATGCCGATAAGCTACAAGCATTGCAGACGCAGTTAGAAGAAGCTGAGAGCGAGCTGGCTGAAAAGACTGTGCTGTTCTTAAGTGGGGAAGAAGCGCTTTCAAGTTACCAAGGTATATTGGTCGATGTCAGTGAGCGTTTAAATACGGCTGAAACCAATGCTGAACTAAAACCCGTTCTAGAAAAAATCGATGAAACAGCGCAAGGGTTAGATTTATTGACCGAGTTGCTAGGCACGCTAGATGTGGCCGATGCTACGGTACGTACGCAAATCATCGATGACATATCGACCATTTATGCCAGCCTGAATCAAAGCAAAGCCAAGCTCAATCATAAACGCAAAAATCTAGGCTCGGCTGAGGCTGTGGCGCAATTTGGTGCGCAGTTTAAGCTGTTTGGGCAGTCGATTGCCAATGCGTTATCCATTGCCAATACTCCTGAGAAATCAGATGAGCAAATGGCAAAGTTGCTAGTACAGTTAGAAGAATTAGAAAGCCAGTTCGCTGATCCAGAGACCAACAGTGGCGATCAGTTTTTGGCCGATATCATCAGTAAGCGTGAAGAGATTTACGAGACCTTTGAAAATCACAAGCAGCAATTGCTCGATGCTCGTAACCGTAAAGCGCAAAACTTAGGTGATGGCGCGCTGCGAATGCTCGAAAGTATCAAGAAGCGGACACAAAGCACTGGCGTCACAGGCTTTACCGAGGAAGAAGCGCTCAATACGTATTTTGCGGCTGATGGTCTGGTACAAAAAGTCCGTAACATCGCAAAAGAGCTACAAGCGATGGACTTTAGCGTCAAAGCCGATGACATCGACGCGCGCCTAAAAGCCATTCAAATCGAGAGTTATAAGAGTCTAAAAGACAAGTCGGATTTGTTTGAAGATGGCGGTCAGATTATTAAATTGGGCAAGCACCGTTTTTCGGTCAATACTCAGCCACTTGATTTGACATTATTGAGCCGTCAGCAGTCAGATGGCAAGCGTGTGTTGAACTTGCATCTAACGGGTACAGATTATTATGAAGTGCTTAATAATGCTGAGCTAAACGCCTTGCGCCCGTATTGGGATATGAATATTGCCTCCGAGTCTGATACCGTTTACCGCGCGGAGTACTTAGCCTATAGCATTATCGAAAGTGCCAAGAACAGCCAAGAGGGTTTGACGGAAGCGCGTCTATATCAAGCATACGATGCGACTGTCATTACCCTTAATGTGAATGGTGATATTGATAATGACAGTCCATTGTCCAAACTGGTCAAAGCCTACGCGACCCCTCGCTATCAGCTCGGCTATGACAAAGGCATTCATGACCATGATGCCACGCTATTACTGATGCAAATACTGCCGACCTTGCGCGAAGCAGGACTGCTGATTTATACCCCACAAGTACGTGCATTGGCGCAACTATTCTATTGGCAGCTCAATATCGTACAAGCGCTGGGCTTAGACAGCTTGCGCCAATTTGGCTATGACGCTTGGTTAAATGAATCCGTGCTGACGCGCGCGAGCAACTGGACGGATAGAGCTGCGACCGCCGAGCAACTGCGCCGTGCATTGGGCAGTGATACTGCGAAGTCTCTATTGGTCGAAGATATGAGCCAAGTGATGCGTCATTTTGTTATGGCTCATAATGATGACAGTCTTAGCGCTGATAAAGATGGTAGCGTTGATAACGGTGCTGGCAAGCAGTCCACATCTAAATCAGGGTCAGAACTGGATTCAAATACCAGTGATGTTCATAACACCAATATTTTCAAACCAAGCTACGTTCAGCTTGCTTGCGAATATTTGGTTAGCGTGATGGGGCAGTCGGTTGAAACCAGTGCAGGCGCAAACAGCACAATAAACTGGCAAACCAGCCAACAAGCGCAGCAGTTGTGTGAGCAGCTAAGCCAAACGCTAAATAGTGCTTCAGGTAGTATGCAAGCGACGGCCAGTTTTGACCAACTACAGTCTTCAATTGGCAAGCTTGGATTCCAGCCTAAATCAGCTTATGAGCTATTGGCAACCTGGTTCCATGCATTACTTGATAAAACCTACGCTAGTATAGCATTGGCTAATGCAGCTGATGATGGCACCAATGAAGACGGCGAACTCAGTGAAGCACAGCTTGCTGAAATTGAAGAAAAAGATGCGTTACGCAAGCAGCAATTAGAAAGTGGCCGTCATTATGTGCCGGAGGCGATTGCGGTTTTACTCACTCAATTGAACGATGCTCAACGTGAAGCTTTGGTGCAACGATTGATTGATTCAGGTGCTACTTTTAATAAAGGGCTAAGTGCTAAAGGATTGGGCAATCAAGGTTTAAACAGTACAGGCACCACGCCATCGGCCTTGTCATTTTCCTCAATTACCTCGTTGGCTACGTCAAAGCCTTCATTGACCAGTATTAATAATCCGCTTAATCAAGTGCAAAGCTTTGAGCGTAGCACGGGTAAGGTATCGCTTGAAATACAAGTGAATCATCTACTAGGTGAGCATCCGCGTATTCATCAGCAGACCTTAACCTTTGCCGTTGATGACTTCTTAAATCGTCTGCATCATCATGATACCCAAGTCATCCCTGCCTATAGACGTTATTTGGCTATGCGCTCAGAGATATTACATGACTCAAAAGAGACGTTGCGACTGGACGAGTTTATGCCACGTCCATTGTCTTCATTTGTGCGTAACCGTCTGATTAATGAGAGCTATCTGCCACTCATCGGTGACAACCTCGCCAAACAGATGGGCACGGTCGGTGAGGATAAGCGTACCGATTTGATGGGTATTCTCATGATGATATCGCCACCAGGGTATGGTAAGACCACCTTGATGGAGTACGTGGCAAACCGTCTCGGCTTAATCTTTATGAAGATTAACTGTCCATCACTTGGTCATGATGTGACGTCTTTAGATCCCGAAAAAGCGCCCAATGCCACTGCAAGAGAAGAGCTGAATAAAATCAACTTAGCCTTTGAGATGGGCAATAACGTCATGCTCTATCTTGATGATATTCAGCATACGCATGCGGAATTTTTGCAGAAGTTTATCTCATTGGGTGATGGTACACGTCGTATCGATGGCGTCTGGCAAGGTAAAACCAAAACCTATGACATGCGTGGCAAAAAGTTCTGCGTGGTCATGGCGGGTAACCCGTATACCGAGAGCGGCGAAGCCTTCAAAGTGCCAGACATGCTCGCCAACCGTGCCGATATCTACAACTTAGGCGATATCATGAGCGGCATGGAAGAAGTGTTTGCGCTCAGTTATATCGAGAACTCGCTCACTTCTAACACCGTTCTCGCGCCACTGGCCAACCGTGATTTGGCAGATGTGCATCGTCTCATCAAAATGGCGAAAGCGGACAATGCAAATCTTGCCCAAGCCCAAAGCGGTGATTTGACGTATCCGTATAGCACTTCAGAGATTAATGAGATTGTCGCGATCTTGCGCCATATGTTTAGGGTGCAAGAAGTCATTTTGGACGTCAACCAAGCCTATATTGCCTCCGCCTCGCAAGATGACAAGTATCGTATTGAGCCGATATTTAAGCTACAGGGCAGCTACCGTAATATGAATAAGATGACCGAAAAACTGTCGGCGGTCATGAATGAAAGCGAGCTGAACCATCTGATAGACGATCACTATCTGGGCGAATCGCAGCTATTGACCCAAGGTGCAGAGAGCAACTTACTCAAGCTTGGCGAGATGCGTGGTGTCTTGACCGAAACAGAAAAAGAGCGTTGGGCGCAAATCAAAGTCGACTTCTTACGTAACAAAGCCATGGGCGGTGAAGATGGCGATACGGGCGCGCGTATCGTTGCCCAGTTGGTCGATTTGGCCAGTGGCTTCAATGCTATCAGTAGCCAGTTTGAGACATACTTAACGAAAAATGATCCAGAGCAAATCGCTCGCTTACGAGAAGCAGGACAGCAAGCACAACTCGATGCCCAGTTAAACGGCCAATTAGAAACACAGAAAATCCTTGCCGATAGTGTGCTCAATAATGCCAAAGTCGTCAGCGCCAGCATCGATAATGGCTTTGAGAAAAGTCTGAATCAGCTGATGCAAATATATAAGCATGATCACAATGCTGAGAAGGTAGAAGGCGAGTATCTCAAGCAAAACCAAGAGGTGCAAAAAGCACTGATGGTGCAGCTGGTCAATGCCGTTGAAGAGCTGGCACAGAAAATGGCGCATAGTCTGTCTAATAGTTTAACTGAAAGCCTGATTAATAATGAAGAGAATCAAACAGTGGGTGACGATGTGCCTGACATCACTCAGCAGACCACGCTTATGGCAAACGCATTAAAAGAGGCGCTTGCACCGCTGACGATGCGTATGGATGAAAAATTACTCATCGATAGCAGTACCGATCAATCCGGCAAGCTCATCGTTAATAGCCTCAACAGACTTAATAAAATCTTTGATGATTATGATTAATAACTACTGATTAATAGCTGATGATTAGTCACTACTGGTTAACAGCTATGATTGATGGCTAACGATTAAGCGTTAATGCTTAATTATTAAGGCTTATGAGCAATGCTGATGACTTGCACTTATGAATAGCACTATAAATAGGGCTTATGATTTAAGAGACAGTGGTAATATAGTCGGCAACAGCTACTTTGGATACAATGACGGCGAGTAAAGTTGCTACAAACAGTAGGTGAAGCGAGCTTGACACCGTATCCGATGGTAGTGAATCGACTATATCAAACCAATGAGAAAATTATGGCGCACAAAAAGAAGAACGTTCGCAAAAAACTTTGCCCTGTCTGCGAGCGTGAGTTTAGCTGGACTAAAAAGTTGGATAAAAACTGGGAGAGCATGGTCTATTGCTCCGACCAATGCCGCCGCGTTAAAAAGTATGAAGGGCTAGATCATCAAAAAGAAGATAACTAGGCATTAACCATAGATATTAGATATACGGCACAAGGGGGCATATGATGGCACATAAAAAAGTAAACTTACCGCAAAAAACTTGCTCCGTCTGCCAGCGCCCGTTTACGTGGCGTAAAAAGTGGGAGAAGGATTGGGAGCAGGTGATTTATTGTTCTGAGCGGTGTCGGCGAGGTGAAAAGGTAAGAGTAACTAAGTGATTATCTACTTTTTAAAAGCCAAAAAATTAATCTACTCTAAGATTGGGTCTCAATATGTCATCTCACACTAATGAAAAACGCTCTCTAAAAATTTGGAATACTTTTGAGCAACAGTTAAATATTTTGCAAAGTAGAGGATTAGTTATTGAGGATTTTGAACGTTCCAAACATTATCTTTCATGCATAGGTTATTACCGTTTAAGTGGCTACTGGTATCCTTTTCGTTTGCCAATTAGTCATAAAAAACGAGATGATTTCTTCGTAGAAAATACATGTTTCAATGATGTGTTAAATATTTATCAGTTTGACAAAAAGTTGAGATTGATATGCCTAGATGCGTTAGAGCGTATTGAAATGGCTATTAGAACTGAAGTTGCGTATCTATTGGGTCGTTCAGACCCTCAAGCTCATTTGTATGGAAAATTCTTAGATGGAGATTTTACAAGATATGATAAACGTCTTGGTAAATCTAAACATGAAATTTGGTTAGAGCGTTATCATCAACAAATCAAGCGTTCCAAGAAACAGGCATTAATTCAGCATCATCTTCAATATTACAATGGCATACCTATCTGGGTAGCAGTAGAGGTAATTGATTTTGGTTCTATATCTATACTGTATTCAGGACTTAAATATAAGCATCGTCAGCAAATTGCAGAAAAATATGAAACTAGTGAGGATGTATTTACGAGTTGGATACATTCATTAAATATCGTCCGGAATATTTGTGCTCACCACTCTAGACTATGGAACACTAATATATCTAAGCCAGCTAAAAAATCAAAAGATATAAAACCTTGGCATGACTTAGATAGAAGGAAGATATTTTTCTACTTATGTCTTATGAAGCATTTTCTAAGTATTATAAATCCACGTGCAACATGGGATAAGCGAGTTGAGTTGTTACTCTTGAACTTTCCAATAGTTGCCAATGAAGCGATTTCTGAGGAAGACATGGGATTAAAAAGTTGGGAAGATTGGAACTTGTAAAGTATTGAGACAAAAGAAGACCGCCACATTTCTTATCGAGACATGCTCAGTAAGTAGAGGTAGCGGTGCTGTTGAGCGCATTATACCTAAAATTTATAGTAAGAGCAAGAAGAAAATGAACTGTTTGCTAATTCGAGTTTAAACGTTTTCCAGAGTTTTTTGTACTCTAATATCAATATTATTTATCCAACTAATCTTAAATATTTTTATCAAATTTAAAGTATTTATAATAAGGCCGCAACTTATAAAACAAACACTCACTTAGCATCTTTTTTAGCAAAGATATTCGCAACTAACGCACCACTAAAGTTATGCCATACACTAAAGATTGCGCTAGGTAAGGCCGCGACAGGGTTGAAATAAGTTGCCGCAAGGGCAGCGCCCAGACCAGAGTTTTGCATGCCCACTTCTATCATAATCGCGCGGCGTTGTCTCTCCGTAAAGCCAGACAAACGGGCGATCAAATACCCCAAGGCATAACCGGTCATATTATGTAAGGCAACCACGATAAACACGATAGCACCGCTGTCTAGAATAGTCGCTTTAGACACGGCAACCACCGCCGCTATAATAATGGAAATACCCAATACCGATACCATTGGTAATACCTCGGTGACGAAATCGATTTTTTTACCCAAAAATTTATGAAAGATAACACCTAGCAATATGGGCAAGATTACGATTTTTGTAATGGTTATCATCATACTGGCCAAATCGATATCAATCAGCTGACCCGCAAAAACACTGAGCAGAATAGGGGTCAGAAAAGGTGCAAGTAGGGTAGAGATAGAGGTAATCGCCACACTCAATGCCACATCACCTTTGGCTAAGAACGTAATCACATTACTAGACGTACCGCCAGGGCAACAGCCAACCAAGATGACACCGACCGCGATTAAAGGATCAAGGTTGAAAATGACCGTTAATAGGTAAGCGATCAACGGCATGAGCGTGAACTGTGCCAACAATCCTACCAGTACAGGTTTGGGGCGTTTGACAATTTCTAGGAAATCTTCCGTTTTGAGCGTCATGCCCATGCCAAACATAATGATGCCAAGTATGGGAACGATCAAAAAAGCCAATGAGGCAAAGAATTCAGGAAAAATAAATCCCAAAACAGCACTGACCAATGCCCAGATTGCAAAGGTTTTGCCAATCCAACTAGAAAGTAATGCAATCTGATTCATAGCCTATCTCACAAAGATAAAAATAATAGAATAGACAATAATCTAGCATGGTTCTTGTTAGTAAATGATAAAAGTATTTTGCTATTAACTTAGCGATAAGTTTGCTGAAGGTAGGCAAAATGAAATACTATAAAAAATGGCTTACCCATATTAAATGAGTAAGCCAAAAAATAACTATCAGGTTTCTATAATAGCATTAACCAATCGACTACAAATTCGGATTTAACCACTTCTCAGCAGTCTTCATATCCCAATCTTTACGCTCAGCATAGCTCTCTAACTGATCGCGGCTGATTTTGCCGACGTTGAAGTATTCACTATCAGGATGCGAGTAATAGAATCCGCTGACCGATGACGCAGGCCACATCGCATAGCTTTCGGTCAAAGTCGTACCGATAGCATCTACCGTACCGAGCCAATCAAACAATTTGCCTTTTTCGGTATGCTCAGGGCAAGCAGGGTAGCCAGGTGCAGGGCGGATGCCGACATATTTCTCTTTAATCATCTCATCATTGGTGAGTGACTCAGTTGGCTGATAGCCCCAATATTCTTTACGGATGAGCTCATGTAAATGCTCGGCAAAGGCTTCTGCTAAACGGTCAGACAGAGCCTGTACCATGATGGCATTATAGTCATCGCCTGCCGCTTTATATTGCTCAGCCAGTGCTTCTGTACCGACGATAGAGACGGTAAAGCCGCCCAAGTGGTCAGTGTGGGTGCTAGATGGCGAGATAAAGTCAGCCAAGCTAAAGTTCGGCTTGCCACTGGCTTTATCGCTTTGCTGACGCAAGTGTTCGAATTGATATTCTGCTGCGCCGCCTTTAGTAGCATGATCATAGACAGTAACGGTATCGGCACCCGTACGGCGTGCAGGCATGAGTTTAAACACCCCTTTGGCGACGATTAATTTTTCATCAATCATCTTTTGCATCAGCTCATTGGCATTATCGAACAAATCGCGTGCCGCTTCGCCGACCACATCATCTTGCAATATCTTCGGATACTTACCGACCAGTCCCCAAGAGATAAAGAATGGTGTCCAGTCGATATAAGGCATTAGCTTAGCGATTGGATAGTCATCAAATATCACTTGCCCTAGTTTATTTGGCACTGGTGGCACATATTTTTCCCAATCGTACTGAAAGCCAATTTTGACCGATTCGGCATACGTGACCTTCGCCGCTTTTGGTTGACGCTTGGCAAGGCGTTCACGTACTTTGACATACTCTTCGCGAGTTTCATCGATAAGCGCTTGACGGTATTCTTTGGAGAGCAGTTTAGTGACTACACCGACTGAGCGTGAGGCATCAGATACATAGATGACGGCATCATTTTGGTATTGTGGCTCGACTTTGACCGCAGTATGCGCTTTCGACGTCGTTGCACCGCCAATCATCAAGGGTAGCGTCATGCCGCGCTCTTGCATTTGCTTGGCGACATAGACCATCTCATCGAGACTCGGTGTAATCAGACCTGATAAGCCAATGATATCGACTTCTTCTGCGATAGCGGTATCGAGGATTTTTTCACACGGTACCATGACCCCCAGATCAACGATATCATAACCGTTACAGCCTAGCACCACGCCGACGATGTTTTTACCGATATCGTGGACGTCACCTTTGACCGTTGCCATGAGGATTTTGCCTTTCTTTTCACCCTCGACTTTTTCTGCTTCGATATACGGATTTAGCCACGCAACGGATTGTTTCATCACGCGAGCTGATTTGACCACTTGCGGTAAGAACATTTTACCGGCACCAAATAAGTCACCGACGATATTCATCCCGTCCATGAGTGGGCCTTCGATGACTTCTAGCGGCTTGGGGTATTTCTCCCATGCTTCTTTGGTATCGGCTTCGATAAAAGTAGTGATGCCTTTGACCAGTGCATGGGCGATGCGTTCTTCTACCGTGCCTTCGCGCCAGCTCATATCAACGGTGCTGTCTTTTTTCTTACCACCGTTTTGGTAGTTCTCAGCCACAGTCATCAGACGTTCGGTGGCATCTTGACCGCTCTCACCTTGGTTGCGGTTGAGCATCACATCTTCGATAGCGTCACGAGCTTCCTTTGGAATATCATCATACAGCTCAAGCATGGCAGGGTTGACGATACCCATTGTCAGACCGTTCTGAATCGCATGATAGAGGAATACGGAGTTGATGGCTTCACGGATAGGGTTACCACGGAAACTAAACGAGACGTTAGAGACACCACCCGATACCATCGCATTGGGCAAGTTATCGGTAATCCATTTGGTGGCGTTGATAAAGTCCGCACCGTAGTTGTTGTGCTCAGTGATACCAGTGGCAACGGCAAAAATGTTCGGGTCAAAAATAATGTCTTCTGATGGGAAACCAACTTCATTAACCAATACATCATAACTGCGCTGACAAATCTGAATCTTACGCTCGTAAGTATCGGCTTGACCGTCTTCATCAAATGCCATGACGATAACGGCGGCACCGTAGCGCATACAAAGCTTGGCACGCTCAACGAACTCAGTATGACCTTCTTTTAATGAGATAGAGTTGACGACGGACTTGCCTTGGATACGCTTAAGACCTTCTTCGATGATGTCCCATTTAGACGAGTCAATCATCAGCGGTACGCGGCTGATATCAGGTTCACCAGACACCAAGTTGACGAAATGAATCATCGCTTGCTTGGAGTCGAGCATGCCTTCGTCCATATTGATATCGACGATTTGCGCGCCGCCTTCGACCTGATCTCGTGCCACATCGAGCGCTTCGGTGTAGGCTTCGGTTTTAATCAAGCGTAAAAACTTTTTAGAGCCTGTCACGTTGGTACGTTCACCGACGTTGACGAACAAGCTATCTGCATTAATGGTAAATGGCTCAAGACCTGATAAACGGCAGGCAGGTGGGATATCTGGAATGACGCGCGGTGGATAATTTGCCACCATTTTAGCGATTTGGCGGATATGCTCAGGCGTCGTACCACAACAGCCACCAACGATGTTTAAGATGCCTGCTTTGGCAAAGCCTTCGAGTAGGGCGGCGGTTTGTTCTGCTGTTTCATCATATTCACCAAACTCGTTGGGCAGACCTGCGTTCGGATGCGCTGACACATAGGTATTAGCAATGTTGGATAGTGTTTGGATATGCGGACGCAGCACATCAGCACCAAGCGCACAGTTAAAGCCAACCGATAATGGCTTGGCATGGCGGATTGAATTATAAAAGGCTTCGGCAGTTTGACCTGATAGCGTTCGACCTGAGGCATCGGTAATGGTACCTGAAATCATAATTGGTAATTCAAAACCAATGTCATCAAACACGCCAGTAATGGCAAAGATTGCGGCTTTTGCATTGAGCGTATCAAATATTGTTTCGATGAGGATGAGGTCAACACCGCCTTCTATCAGGCATAAAGTCGCTTCACGGTAATTTAGTACCAACTCATCAAAGGTAATGTTACGAAAAGCTGGGTCATTGACGTCCGGTGATAGCGAGCACGTGCGTGAAGTTGGCCCCACAACACCAGCGACAAAACGCGGTTTCTCAGGTGTTTTTGCCGTAAATTCATCCGCCGCTTCACGGGCAATCTTGGCTGCTGTCTTATTCAACTCAGGCACTAGATACTGCATATCGTAGTCAGCCATCGACAGACGCGTACCGTTAAAGGTATTGGTCTCGATGATATCGGCACCAGCTAGCAGATGATCGTGATGAATGTCTTTAATCATGTGCGGCTGTGTCAGTACCAATAAATCATTGTTACCGCGTACGTCTTGATTGATATCGGCAAAACGCTCACCACGATAATCTGCTTCTTCTAATTTATAGGTCTGAATCTGTGTACCCATCGCCCCATCTAACATCAAGATGCGTGATGCCATTTGCTCGGTGATACGTGCACGTGCCGTCAGTTGCTGCTCTTTATAAGGAAACACGGCAGGTGGCGTTAAAATAAAGTCATCAGCGGATGATGGACTAGAAGTAGGATCAGATTGAGAAGTCATCGTTTGAGTCATAGGAGCGCTGCTTATATCGTCAATGTTATAAAAGGGGAAGTAATAAGAATAAGAATAATAAATAGCGTGCAATATTCATAAAAGGCGTGGGCAAATCCGCATTATTCTAGCATGAAAATCATACCTCACGTGGGACAGTACTTATTCCTCTTTGGCAATATGCTAGACAAAAAATCTGCCTATTGATTGAGTGAGCATGATGTTCAAAGTTTATGGCATTAAGCGATTAGGAACAAATGAATATCATTTCGCTTAAAGATTACATAAAGCTTTGTTTCTATAAATGAAAGCACAACGATTGTGCTTAAAAGTCAGACAGAGTTTACACCTGTACTACAAAAAGTTGCGTAAAGAGGAATTGATAAAGCTTGGTTATATGTTAATTTAATTTCAGAAGGATTGATGTTTCATAAGCAGTACTTACTAGTAAATGTTGATAGTTGTATTAGTGACATCTAACATTTATCACTATTATTAGCGCTAGTATTTGTTATAAGGAAAGACGATCTAATCTGCAAGACAGTTATAGAACAGTCAATAAATACTCAATCATTAAGGATAATGTTATGAAGCTTACTAAAATTGCTACCATCGGTACATTAGCACTCTCAATCGCTGGTTTAAGCGCTTGTAATAATATGATGCCAAGCAAAAGCGCAGCCATGAAAGCGCCTATGCACAGTCAATCTATGGCAAAAATGAATGTGGTACAAGTTGCCCAAAGTAATCCTGACTTCTCGCTACTGGTCGAAGCCGTCGTAGCGGCAGATTTGGCAGGTGCTTTGTCTAACCCGAATGCAAACTATACAATATTTGCGCCGACCAATGCCGCATTTGTACAAGTCCTGCAAGAAACAGGCATGAGCAAAGCACAACTATTTGCTAACAAGCCACTATTGACTAAGATTTTAGGCTATCACGTGATTAACGGTGCTGCGCCAGTATATGCGAAAGACGTTAAACCGGGCAATATTACTATGTTCAGTAAAGATACTCTGATGGTCACCAATCAGGGCAAATTGATGGATGAAAATGGTCGTACTACCAATATCATAAAAACCGATATTGCTGCTAATAATGGCGTAGTACATGTTATTGATAGAGTATTACTGCCCAAATAAGATGGATTTCAAAATTACAGCTAAAGAATTATATCCCTATTACTTTGTATGATGAAGCTGGTATGAGTACCAGCTACCGTCTGTGATGACATGATTATTAAATACACGCTATTTTAATTGCCAACGGTTTTAGATGAAGCTCCTTTAGATGAAATTGCTGGCATTTAGAATGTTTGAGATATTTTTTAAGCGTGTCATCATTATTGTTTAACACTACGACAATAAACGACAGTCATCTTTGTTTCTTGTTGAAAGCTTTGATCATTTAACAATTTCAATCATTCGACGGATGCTACTGACAAAGTAGATGGTTCATCTGAACTCATACATAAGGATATACTCATGCTAAAAAGAACCCTATTATCTCTGGCGCTTGCCATGACCGTTTTGCCGCTAGCCGCTTGTAATGACGATGACAATGATTTTTCAGTTGTTGTAGAAGCGCCAACACAAAATATTGCAGAAATTGCTGCTGAAAATAAAGATTTAACCATTCTTAATGCTGCGTTAAAGGCATCTGGACTTGATAAAGTTTTGATGTCATCAGAGGATGAATTTACTGTATTTGCACCCACTGATGCTGCATTCGCTGAATTATTGGAAGAGCTTGATGTGACGTCAGAAGAGTTATTGGCTGGCAAAGAGCTATTAACCATGGTCTTAACTTATCATGTTATCCCCAATATGACAGTCAAAGCTGCTGACATTCCTTATGGCGACAGTATCGAAACAGTCAATGGTCAAGCGTTCTCTATTAGTGATGCCAATGTCATTATGGATGCAAGTGGGGATACCTCTAAAATTATCAAAACAGATGTATTGGCCACTAATGGCGTCATTCACCTCATTGACGACGTATTGCTACCTACTGACAAGTCTATAGTCGATCTAGCCGTTGCCACAGAGGATCTCAGTATCCTCAAAGAGGCGGTGGTAGCAGCAGGACTGGCTGACGCCCTCGCCAATGAAGATGCTGACTTTACCGTATTTGCGCCAAACAATGCCGCTTTTGCTAAATTATTAGCTGAACTTAATATAAGTAAAGAACAGCTATTACAAGATAAGCCGCTGTTGACGAAAGTGCTCACCTATCATGTGATTAAAGACGACCGCGTCTTTGCCTCTGAAATTATGGCAGGCAGTCAAGAGATGCTGGAAGGCAGCAGTATCACATTTGACGATAAAAAACAAATTACCGATGGGAGAAATCGCACCTCTAATATCGTGACAGCGAATATACAAGCGAACAATGGAGTTGTACACGTGATCGATACAGTGTTGCTACCTAAGTAAGCATTAATCCGAAATTAATCAGTTAAAATTATAGTTATTGGTATAGCAGAGGCGACATTATTACTATTGTTTAGTTGCTATCATTTGCAACAGATAAGTGGTTCGCTGTTATATACATTAACTGGGTTAAGTTATTTGTCAAACAAGTCACTTAACAGACCATCCCTTTATAAGGAAATACTTATGTTGAAGAAAAACTTACTTTCTATCGCTGTCGTTACAGCTGCCATGTCATTAGCCGCTTGTAATGATAAAGAAGCAGCTACTGATCCTGTTGAGCCTGAAGTGACTACTGAAGAAGTGGTTGTAGAGCCCGTTGCCGAAGTTGAGCCAATGACTGAAGCCGATCCAATGGCCGATACTGCTGCGACGCAAAGCATTGCTGAAATAGCAGCTGGCAACGAAAATCTAACGATTCTAACGGCTGCATTACAAGCTGCTGGCTTAGATACAATGATGATGGATGCTGGGACTTATACGGTATTTGCACCAACTGATGATGCATTTGCTCCTGTGTTAGAGAAGCTAGGCGTTACTAAAGAAGAGCTATTAGCCGATACAGAGCTACTGAAAAAAGTACTTCCGTATCACGTAGTACCTATGGTTGTTATGGCAGCTGACATTCCTTATGGTACTGATGTTGCTACTGTAAATGGTGCTACTATCAATATTAGTGATGCTAATGTCATCACTGATGCGACTGGTAACACGGCTAATATTACTGGTACAGATATCATGGCAACGAACGGTGTGGTTCACACTATCGATGCAGTATTGATGCCTGAGTAAGTTGTTTTGATAGTCTCTTTATTGATGATTAATTAATTATTTAAATAATGACGTCGAAGGAGCCTAGCTATTGAGCTGGGCTTTTTTGCGTTTGGGGGATACCTAATGTTTACCATAGCATTGATATAAGTCAGTCGCATGAAAACGGTTTAATGTAATGGAGAGTAAGATAAATGAGCCTCTCATTGGTTCACACTAATGCAAGTTTAAAGAGTAATGATGACTTATATAAGATATCTATTGGAGGTTTATAAATGCAAAGGTTTGAAACAAAAAAGCCCGAAACGATTGTTTCGAGCTTTTGTTTTGGAGGTTTGAATAATAATCATGTTAAAGAATAATAGCTACGTTATAGAATATTACTTATGCTCTTTACGTAGTGGATCTGCTGCCATTCTTTGTTGCTCTTTTAGATGACGCTCTTCCCAATAAGGGGCGTTTTTGATGCCGAATTTTGCAGGATCAAAACTGTAGCGCTCAACACCTGCTTTACGCTGTGCTTCATAGTCTTTTAGCATAGTAAGCGTTGGACGAGCCACAATGAAGATGACCAAAATACCAACGATGTTCAACCAAGCCATAAGCCCAACACCAATATCACCAATAGCCCAAATGTAGCCAGCTGAGTTTAGGCCGCCGTAAGCAACCATCACCATGATTAAGATTTTGACTAAGAATAGACCAGTCTTGTTGGCACTGCGACCAACAAAGCGCGTTAGATAAGCAACGTTCACTTCAGCGATGTAGTAGTAAGCCAAGATAGTGGTAAAGGCAAAGAAGAAGACAGCAATAGCGATAAAGGTATTACCAAAACCACCATAAACAGATTCCATCGCCATTTGCGTGAATGCAGGGGCGTTGATTTCAGTGGTAGCAGCGACATTCTGTACGATGAACTGACCGTCTGGTAATGTTCCTTGAATGTTATAAGTACCCATGGTTAGGATCATGAAGGCAGTAGCAGAACATACTAATAGGGTATCGACATATACTGAGAATGCCTGAACCAAACCCTGCTGTGATGGATGCTCAACTTCAGCAGCAGCAGCAGCATGAGGACCTGTACCTTGACCTGCTTCATTTGAGTAAATACCACGTTTTACGCCCCAACCAATCGCTGCACCAAAACCTGCTTGAGCAGTAAAGGCATCGCTAACGATTAGACCGAATACTTGTGGAATCATATCAAAGTTAGTAAACATGATGATCAGTGCAAGAACGATATAGCCCAATGCCATAAAAGGAACGGCATACTCGGTAAACGTTGCGATACGCTTGATACCACCAAAAATGATAATACCTAATACCACAAGGATAATGGCTAAGGCTACTAGACGCATTGAGCCAACTTCTAAGGCGCCAATGCTCATAACAGACCCTTCGCCCATTACCTGTGCGAAAGCATTGATAACGCCGTTTGCCTGTACACCTGGTAAAAATATACCACAAGCGAGGATAGATGAGATTGCAAAGAGGATGCCATACCATTTTTGGCCAAGTGCACGCTCAAAATAGTAAGCTGGGCCACCGCGATATTCGCCAGTGATGACATCTTTTTCTTTATAAATCTGTGCGAGCGTAGACTCAACATAAGCAGTAGATGCACCTAAGAAGGCCACGACCCACATCCAAAATACGGCACCTGGGCCACCGAAGCCGATAGCCGCAGCTACCCCAGCGATGTTACCCATACCCACGCGTCCTGCGAGTGATACGGCAAGTGCCTGAAATGATGAAATACCTTGATCACTAGATTTACCAGTAAAGAGTAATTTGATCATTTCACCGAACAGGCGCACTTGTACGAAGCGCGTCATAATGGAATAAAATAGGCCCGCGCCCAAGCACAGATAGATCAGTGCGGGGCTCCAGATAATTCCGTTTACTAAGTTAACTAAACCTTCCATATGTATATTCCTAGTACTGTCTCAAAGTGGCTCTGTATGCTAGGAGTAAGCTAACTGGTTAACTTACTTATTTAAGTTAAGCAGTTAAATTATCTACATTGACTCATGTATATCCGTTAAGTCTCATACGCGCTTAGCCACTAAGAATGGACTGTAGTTGTCTGTAGTTATCCGCTTGGTTTATCAGTAATATTGACAGTTTGCTTAAGCTTATTACCGACGATATGCGTATCAGCATAGTTGCAAGGCGTAAGCTGTCTCAATTAATGCGACATTTATCTTATTACTTAATATCTCAGATGAATGTTCAGTAGACCAATGGATAAAACAGGCGGTTATAATATTAAATACTTATCATGCCGATAGCATTCAACTTTTGGTGAGCGGTATCGATTGACTACAGGGTTGGTGTGGATGATTGAAACGATTAAGCGAGTCTCTAATAATTGAGTAATATTTTACATAGAAATCAACAAATTGCTAATACTAATCAAGCCATAAGTCCACTACCAAATGTATTCAAACCGTACGGCTACGTAACTGCAATTTGCCATATTTTTGTAGTAATTACTAGAATTTTCTTTGTACAGAAGCATATATATTCATATTGAGTCAGGAAGATATGACTACAAATAACGATAAAATATCGTATGTTTTAACCGTTGTTAGATATCGAATCAATAGATAAAGCCACATCGACTACACAAAAATAGAGCGGTCATTCAGCGCTTATCTGTCACTCCTCTATGCTGGACAAGGTATGCACTAAAGATAATGCTAGTGGTTCGATGATATTTGTGATGTAGATATTATCAATAATAGGTAATAAAGACGAGCAATAGTCATGGGATAGCAGTGTGGTTTTGCGGTTGTGTTTTGGTAACGGCTAATTGTAAAAATACCGAGATAGCGCCATCATTGTGTAAGATATCTTATCCTATATGTTTGTTTCGTTGATAAGACGAGAGCATAGGGCGGCATACGATTGCTATCGTACTCATTAAATGCTGTTTTTATGTTTAGTGTGGCTTTAATATAAGTGATGTGCCTTTATTATAAAAAATATGCGGCTTCAATATAAATAGACATACATTTGCATGACCTCATGTATCAGCTTCAAAATACAAGCTTTAAAAAATTATTAAAAAAGTGTTACTGGCTATTTATTATTTACCATTATTAGGAGAAACAATGATGACGCGTCAATCAATTGTAAAACCCATATTGCTCGCAGCCGTGTTAGCGACGTCTACCGTTGGTCTAAGCGGTTGTGGCTACAACAACCTGCAGGCTCAAGATGAGCAAGTTACCGCGTCGTGGTCAGAAGTGGTGAACCAATATCAACGCCGCGCTGATTTGGTACCAAACTTAGTCAAAGTCGTGCAGCAGTATGCTGAACAAGAACAAGAAGTGTTTACTCAAGTAGCTGAGGCACGCTCTCGTGCTGGTAGCATTACTGTCACGCCAGAGGTACTGAATGATCCAGAAGCGATGGAGCGTTATGCAGCTGCACAGGAACAGATGACAGGTGCACTATCACGTTTGATGGCTGTCTCTGAACGTTATCCTGAGTTAAAGTCAGATGCTTTGTTCCAAGACTTACAAGCCCAGCTCGAAGGCACTGAAAACCGTATTGCCGTTGCTCGTAACCGTTATATTCAAGAAGTGCAAAGCTATAATACAACGGTGCGCCAGTTCCCAACCAACATTACAGCAAAAGTATTTGGTATGAATGCCAAGCCGAACTTTAGCGTGGCGAATGAAGACGCTATTTCAACCGCACCAAGTGTTGACTTCGGTGATGATAAGTCAGCGACAGCTGAGTAGTGGTGATTGAATAGAGATGAAAACAGAGCGGAATTTGCCGCTCTGTTTGTTTAATTTTTTATCGTTTAGCTCAGTTAGCCACTAGTTTGCTTAGCCACATTTTTAAAGGTATTGATGGATATGAATGCCTATCAAACTTAATACCAAATCCAAAAAGTACGATTAGCTATGTCAAATTTGGTTTCTTTGCTATGCTAGTTTTTGTGAATGGTATCACGTAGATTCACTCAGTACAGATGTCACTTGAGGTGGTATAGATTAGATGAACAATTCAAAAGCAATCCTATCAGTATTACTGTTCACACTCAGCATCAGTAGTGCGCCTGTGTTGTATGCTGCGCCTAATGAAGCCATTGATAGCACCTCAGACATGCAAAGTCGTAGTGTTGAGGGCTTGGTAGCGATTGCCAAAGCGGGCGAGTCTAGTGAAGCGATCAATGACGCTGTATTGGGTAATGATGCAATCAATGATGCCATTTTAGGTAATGAGGCGATCAACCCTAATGCGGCTAATAATGATGCCACAGTTGGGTCAACAGCCGCAAATCCTTCTCCTATACAGTCAAATGCACCCAGTGTCGATGCCGATAAACTCATATTAAATAATCCTGTGGTTGATCAGGCCAATATTCTAAATCCGCAAGAAAAACAGCGTCTAGAGGCGCAGCTTAGAAATATTTATAAGCAAGGTCTTGCGCAAGCAGCGGTGGTTATCGTTCCTACGACCAATGGCGTTCCTATCCTTGACTATGCTCTACAAGTAGCTGAGAAGTGGCAGCTGGGCAATAAAGACATCGATGATGGCTTACTCATGGTAGTCGCCGTCAATGACCGTGATATGTACATTTTGACGGGTTATGGACTAGAGGGTGTCTTACCAGATGCTGCCGTCAATCGTATTATTCGTGAAGATATCACGCCGTTATTTAAGCAAAATAACTATGGCACTGGGATAATAGCTGGCGTTGACGCGCTCAAAACGCGGCTGACTGCTGATCCTGAGGTATTGGCTCGTGCTGATGCGCAAGCAGCCGAGCGTAGTGCACAACAAGGTTCAGACGAGCTACCATCGCCCATATTTTTATTCATTATGGCAATGATATTTGGAAGCTTTATTACCAGTATTTTTGGTCGTGTATTTGGTTCTATTATTACTGCTGGTGGGTTTTTTGCGGGATCGTTAGCCTTAGGCGGTGGTTTTTTTATGACCGTTATCATGGCTATATTCTTATGGCTATTTTTGATTTCACGTGGCGGCGGTGGTGGTAAAGGTGGGTCTGGCGGCGGTCGTAGAGGCGGCGGCATGATATTCCTACCTGGTATGGGCGGTGGCGGTGGCTCTGGAGGTGGCGGCTTCGGCGGCGGCGGCTTCGGTGGTGGAGGCGGCGGTTTTGGCGGCGGCGGTGCTGGTGGCTCGTGGTAGACGCTTGGTAGATGCTTAAGTAAAAACAGATACTAAACGACCGTCAGCAATGACGTATTTGAGGAAATAGTAAAATGTCAGAAAACAACGCGTCAAATCCCAGTTTTGCCCGCTGGTGGCGTCAAGTCTTATTTATTCCTATATTGCATAGTAAATGGTTAACAGCAGCAGCCAAAGCACGTTTAACAGACGAGGTGACCCGTGCAGAGCGAGGGCATCGGGGTGAGGTGTTTTTGATTGTAGAAAACCATCTGCCGATTCAAGAGGCGTACTATATTGGCTGTCGCGAACGTGCGATTGAGCTGTTTAGTGAGTATCGAGTTTGGGATACTGAAGAGAATACGGGCGTCTTGGTGTATGTCAATATTTGCGAGCACCAGTTAGAGATCGTAGCTGATCGTGGTATCAGTGCTCATGTCAGCCCCACCGTTTGGCGGGCGATGTGTGATAAGGCTGTGTCAGGTATTGCCAATCAAAAAACCGAAGAAAGCCTTGCTGAATTGTTAGATGAAGTTGGGCAAGTGCTGCGTCAGTATTATCATTTGGAGCAGGATCCAGCGGGTAATGAGTTGTCTGATACTGTGGTGTTTCTGAAGTAACTTTGATGAGGGAATCTGATGGCTTGTTATTTTGCTAGCATCGTGTTCTTTTATGGGGTTTTGGCATCAATTACAATATAATAGCGCCTCTAGAAATCGAGGGTGACTGATATATTGCTCAAGCGTCTATACAGGCTTTGCATTTATAAAGGCACTTCTCAAAAGCACTCTACTACAAAAAGCCGTCACTGGAATCCTATGATTGATTTAATAAAGAAATTACCAAAAGCTGAGCTGCATTTACATATTGAAGGCTCACTAGAACCTGAGCTGATGTTTAGATTGGCCAAAAAGAACCAGATAGAGATTCCTTATAAAAATATAGAAGATGTGCGCAACGCCTACAACTTCACCAACTTGCAAACCTTTTTAGATATCTACTATGCAGGCGCAAATGTCCTGATCACTAAAGACGATTTTTATGATTTAACGTGGGAATATATACTTAAGTGTGTTGAAGATAACGTCATTCACACAGAGATATTTTTTGACCCGCAGACGCATACTGAACGAGGCATACCTTTTGAAGTGGTGATAACGGGCATCAAAGAAGCGCTTGCAGATGCCAAAGAAAAATATGGTATCACCTCTTGTATTATCATGTGTTTCCTAAGGCATTTATCACAAGAAGAAGCGTTTGAGACCTTAGAGCAAGCACTGGTATTCAAAGATGACATCATCGGTGTCGGTCTTGATTCGTCAGAGCTGAGCAATCCACCATCGAAATTCAAAGATGTCTTCAAAAAAGCTAAAGAAGCAGGTTTTAAGCTGGTCGCCCATGCTGGTGAAGAAGCAGATTTTTCGTACATTTACGAAGCACTGGACTTATTAAATATCAATAGAATCGATCATGGTGTGCAATCGATAACAAGCCCAGAGTTGATGCAAAGACTGAAAGATGAGCAAATGCCGCTGACCGTTTGCCCGAACTCAAATATTGAGCTGAAAGTCTTTGATAATTACAAAGAACACAATATCAAGGAGCTGCTAGATTATGGTCTAAATATCACCATAAACTCAGACGACCCAGCCTATTTCAAAGGTTATATGAATCAGAACTTTATAAATATATGCGAAAATTTACCGCTAACAGAAGATGATGTTGTTACTTTGGTAAAGAACTCCTTTAATGCCTCATTTATTAGTGATGAATTAAAAGCAGCATATTTGGCGAAAGTTGATCTGGCACTAAAGTAAATCAATTATGATTAGGTTTTAGTACCCGAGGCTTAACGGTTGATATCAATCGTTAAGCCTTTTCTTTTTTACACGGTATGCTTTTTAGGTTCAAGCGACTTAGGTTCAAGCGACTTAGGTTCAAGCGACTTAGGTTCAAGCGACTTAGGTTCAA
>NZ_JADQAK010000018.1:0-20585 GCF_022129285.1 Psychrobacter sp. Ps4 | reverse complement strand
CTTAGGTTCAAGTGACTTAGGTTCAAGTGACTTAGGTTCAAGTGACTTAGGTTCAAGTGACTTAGGTTCAGGCGACTAGAGCGCAGTGATTTTCTGGATTAATAACGGCATAATCACACCAGCTTTTTCTGCTAAGGTGATATCCACAATAGTATTCGGCGTTGGATTGGGATTTATCTCAATAATTTTGGCACCATTTTGTTTCGCTAACTGTGCGAGTCCAGCGGCAGGATAGACGAGACTGGAGGTACCAATGCTGATAAATACCTCACAATTTGCCGCCGCGTCTTCTGCCGTTTGCCATGCTTGTACTGGTAATGCTTCGCCAAACCAAACGATATCTGGTCTGATATAGCCACCGCAATGTGGACAGGTCATCAGTGTGTCATCAAAATTGATTGTATCCTCGCTATGATACGAACCCCTCGATTGACTTTGGCAGGCTGTCTCGCATTGACTACAGCGGTTATGCCACAGATTGCCATGCAAATGAATTACCGTACTGCCAGCTTGCTCATGTAAATCATCAACATTTTGAGTGATAAGCGTTAATGATTGATTAGACGACTGAGTATGGTATTGCCACTGTGCTAAGGCAACATGTGCAGGGTTCGGTTTTTTATCTGCGACCAATTGCCTGCGCCATTGATACCATGACCACACCAGTTTTGGATCACGAGTGAAAGCCTCAGGTGTCGCCAAGTCTTCCACACCATAGTTTTCCCACAAGCCTGTTTGCTTATCTCGAAAAGTTGGAATGCCACTTTCGGCTGAAATCCCTGCACCCGTTAAGATACAAATATGTTGTTTGGATGTCAATAATTTAGCAGCAAGTTCTACTTCTGCTATTAACGCTGGTGATAATTCTGCTAACATGAGCCAACCCTTGCTAATAATGGATATCTCTTCTAATGATAGATGGAATTTGGTGGCTTGTCATATTGTTTGCCGTTATTGCCGCTTTATGGTTGTTGGCAAAGTCACGCGGCGTAAAAGTGGGTGAGACAATTCATAATAAATCGTCTAAAAGCGTGAAAAAACCTATTAATGACGACCTGCAAAAAACCTCCGTACTGATTAAACAGTATTTTCCTGATTATCGAGTCACACGCAAAACCAATCACTTATTGCTCAGTAAACAAGATAAAAAAATTGCAATGATTACGATGGATAAGAAAATTGCTTCAGGTCAGCGCCTGTTGGGTAACGTGCCCGTGATTAATTATCATCGTGTGCCCAACCGTGCCCAGCTAGCAGCTAATTTGCAGCAAGCAGAATAGGCGAGTGTTATAAGCGAAATGCCTATCATATAAGAAAACTATCTATCAATAGACGAGCACGCACGGCGAAATCCGCAAATATTTTGAGTACGGAGTTAATGGGTATTCAGGATTTAGGGTAATACTAGGGAAGGATAAAACAAATATTACCGATACAATGATTGGTGCGCTCGGCGGGAGTCAACCAATTATCTTAACATATTGATTGGCATAGATAATTTATATAAATTTTATTTTATGTACAACAATATGTACAACATCTTGTCATCGTTACTCTATGTTTGAACCGTAGAAAAATACCATAATCTCTTACAAAATAATTATGATAGTGAGAATAATTTATCTAATTTTAGCAATTAATATCTTATAAGCCGACTCAATCCATGCTTGCTCACTAGCATAACCGTTTAATACTGGATCGAAGTCAAAGCTATTATTTTCAAAAACTGTTGTCGCTAGATCATTTGCTAGTATATATTCAAGGTCTTGAACTACGCTGTTTAATATCTCTATATTCTCTTTAATCACAAAACGCATAAGTACGTCCTTATCATTCGCTTTATGATCAGAATACTCTGCCCGCCAATCTTGATAGAAGTAAGCATCCATCAAATATATAAATGTATTTATTATAATGTTTCCTAGTAAATAATTCTTTTGGTCATACGTTTTCGTGCAATACTGAGTCTTTTGATAGTAATGATTAGTGATTATAGCTATCTGCTTTTCGCTCCAAAATTTGTGTCATGTTCAGAACGTAAATTAGCTGACACGGAATGGCTATAAGCAGTATACTTTTGGATCATTCATAAAAAAAAGTAGAAAAATATGAAAGTATGGTTGGTCAATACGAACACAAAAGGAAAGAATAAAAATCCTAACGGCTTCAAGTATATGTTAAGACAAAATAAAGCCTCTGCCTATTATGATCGAGCTTCGGAAGTAGATAGGATTAAAAAAAGTGATCTTGTGTTGTTGTACCATAATGACAATCGAATTATTGCGGTGGGTGCTGTCGTTAATCATTATGAAGGTCATGACTATAAAGTTTTGAACGAAGTAGAGCATTGGGTGGATGTAAACTGGCTATGGAAAGCCAGCTTTGATAATAACTTTGTGCCAACTAATTCTATCAATAGAAATAAACTTGGCATTACGATGGTCAATGGAACAGTGGGTAATGTCACAGATCAAGTTGACTATAAGGCTTTATTCGAAGAAATAGCCATGAAGCAACAATTTTAAATACCAGTACATGAAGTGAATGGTTGTCATGAAGCCAAGATATGATGTAACCCTATAAGTGTCAATTTAGATACCTATAGGGTTTTTTATTGTGCCCGTTAAGGAGTAGTTGATGGCTATAAACCATCATGACGCAAGCTATATATGGCATGTAATAATTTTCTATCTTCAACACCTGCCATGTCTGTAACTTACCTATATACCTGATATAATTTCGAGAACTTTACCAAATTTTTATCCCTGCCCAACAAACAATAAGACGACCCCATGACCAAGAACTTCTCTCAAACAGCGGCTTTCATCTGGTCTGTCGCTGATCTATTACGTGGTGACTTTAAGCAATCTCAATACGGCCGCATCATCTTGCCATTTACGCTACTTCGCCGCCTAGAGTGCGTATTAGCAGACACCAAAGCTGCTGTAGTTGCTGAGAGTGAGCGTATCGCTGAAAAGGGTCTGCCAGAGGAAGCACAAGAAAAATTCATCATTCGTGCCAGCAAGCATGCGTTTTATAATACCTCGCCCATGGATTTGAGCAAGATGGGTCAGAGTGACATCAAAGACAACTTAAACACCTACGTGCAATCTTTCTCTAAAGACGCACGTGAGATATTCGAGCACTTTAAGTTTGAAGAGTTTGTCGGGCAACTGGCCGATGCCAACTTACTGTATAAAGTGGTGCAGAAGTTCGCCAATACCGATCTTAGCCCTAACGCTATCTCTAATCATGAAATGGGCTTTGTGTTTGAAGAGCTGATTCGCCGCTTTGCTGAGAGCTCGAATGAAACCGCAGGGGAGCATTTCACCCCGCGCGATATCGTGCGCCTGACGACTTCACTAGTGTTTATGGAAGATGATGACGCGCTGACCAAAGACGGCATTATTCGTACCATTTACGACCCGACAGCAGGTACTGGCGGTTTCCTATCCTCTGGTATGGAATACGTGCTAGAGCTGAACCCTGATGCGGTCATGCGTACCTATGGGCAAGAGCTCAACCCTGAGTCTTATGCTATCTGTAAAGCTGACATGCTGATCAAAGGACAAGAGGTTAATAACATCAAGCTGGGCAATACCTTGTCTAGCGATCAGCTGGTCGCTGAAAAGTTTGATTACATGCTGTCTAACCCGCCGTTTGGGGTAGATTGGAAAAAGATATCAGGTGAGATCAAAGACGAGCACGAGCAAAAAGGGCTTTGACGGTCGCTTTGGGGCTGGCTTGCCACGGGTGTCTGATTGCTCGCTATTGTTCCTGATGCATCTCATTAGCAAAATGCGTCCGATCGTTAGTAATGAGCGGGGTGATGAGCAAGCGACAGCTAACAGTAGCGGTCAAAACAGCACAAACAGCACCCAAAATAACAATCAGGGCAGCCGTATCGGTATTATCTTAAATGGGTCACCGCTATTTACGGGCGGCGCAGGCAGTGGTGAGAGTGAGATTCGCCGTTATATCCTTGAGGCCGATTTGCTTGAGGCTATCATCGCCCTGCCTACCAATATGTTCTATAACACGGGTATTGCTACTTATATCTGGATATTAAGCAATAAGAAAGCGCCTGAGCGCCGTGGCAAGGTGCAATTAATCGACGGTAGCAATCTATACAGCAAGATGCGTAAATCACTTGGCTCTAAGCGTAACGAAATGAGCGATGACGATATCAAGACCATTACCAAAAGCTTTGGTGACTTTGAAGTGGTCGATGCGCGCGTACTCGATAAGCCAGAGGAAGTAAAATCAAACCGTGGTCGCCAATCGGCAAACCCAAAAGCAGAACCGGCTAAAACCTTTGCCAGTAAGATATTTGCTACCCACGAGTTTGGCTATCGCCGTATCACCATTGAGCGTCCACTCCGTCTGTCTGCTCAGCTATCTGATGATGCCATCGCAACCCTACGCTATGCGCCTAAACCGTTCGATATGGTCATGCCAGCGCTATATGAGGCCTTTGGTAATGACTGGACGACTGATAGCGACACCGATTCTGATACAAGCAGCTACGGTGACTTATCAACGGTCACCTTAGAAGCTCGTGCGATGATTAAGGCCGACTTTAGCGAGTTAAAAGAAAAGCAAATTAAAGACGCGCTCGATGCCAAGATTTGGCAAGATCAGCTTGAGATTATGAATAAAGCCAAAGTCCTGCAAGCGGCTATCGGTGATAACCAATTCGATGATTTTAATGAATTTGAAAAGGTGCTTAAACAAGCGTTGAAAGATGCTGATGCCAGTCTTGATATTAGTCTTGACGCTAAAGAGAAGAAACAACTGCTAGATGCGATCACGTGGAAAAATCCTGAAGCGGAACCCGTCATCAAAAAAGTGGTGAAGGTTGCTAACCCGCTCTATGGTGCGTTTAGTTATACCGATCCTGCCAGCAAGACCAAAATTGTAGAGTTCCAAACAGACAGCGACCTACGTGATTATGAAAACGTACCGCTTGACCCAAGCATGACCACTACTGCGCTGATTGAAGCGTACTGCGCCCGTGAGGTGCAGCCGCATGTGCCTGATGCGTGGATTAATGCTGATAAGGTAGATGCTATCGATGCAGAGATTGGCGTGGTCGGCTATGAGATACCGTTTAACCGTCACTTCTATGTGTATGAGCCACCACGCTCGCTTGCTGATATTGATGCAGACTTGGATGCGGTTAGCACTGAGATTATGCAGTTATTGGGTGAGGTGCACTCATAATGTCTGAATTGGTAATGAAGTATCAGCAATATGCAGAATATAAGGATTCTGGGGTTGAATGGTTGGGGGAAATACCTAAAAACTGGGAAGTTGTTAGATTAAAATATATAGCCGAATTATCAGGGAATAAAGTTAGCGGTTCGGAAAATCAATATGTCGGTTTGGAAAATGTAGAAAGTAAAACTGGAAAATTCAAAGTAACTGAAGGAATAGTTTCTGAGGGTGTTTCTAACACCTTTGAAAAAGATAACTTGCTATTTGGTAAACTGAGACCCTATCTTGCCAAATCTTGGCTAGCTAGTTTCTCTGGAATCTGTTCATCAGAATTTTTGGTACTTAATAGTCAGTTAGTTCATCCAAAATTTCTAAAGTATATGACACTAACGGATGAGTTTGTTGAGCAAGTTAATTCATCGACATATGGCAGTAAGATGCCAAGAGCGAGCTGGGACTTTATTGGTTTATTACAGCTTCCTGTTATGGATTATGGCGTGTCAGAAACAATCGCCAACTTCCTCGATCATGAAACCGCTCAAATCGATACCCTTATCGAAAAACAGCAAACCCTTATCCAACTGTTAAAAGAAAAGCGCCAAGCCGTTATCAGTCATGCCGTGACTAAAGGTTTAAACCCTGATGCACCAATGAAAGATTCTGGTGTTGAGTGGTTGGGTGAAGTGCCTGAGCATTGGGTTATTATGCAATTTAGAAGAATCACATCATTATCACAAGGTTTACAAATTCCGCAAAGTGAAAGGATTCATGAGCCTTCAAAAGACAATGTGGAATATATTACTATTAAGTCTATCCATGCTGGCGATACATTGGAACATCGAGAGTATATAAATAAACCATCCTTACGCGTTCAATGTGATTACGATGATGTTTTATTAGCTCGTACTGGGGCGACAGGTGAAGTCGTTACTGGAGTAAAGGGTGCTTTTCACAATAATTTCTTTAAGATTGATTACTCAGAAAAAATCACTAAAGACTTTTTAGTTAATATGCTTAAAGTTCAAGAGCTGAAAAGTCATCTACTAATGCTTGCTGGTACAACTACCATTCCAGATTTAAATCATGGTGCTTTTTTGAGTACAGCTATTGCTTTGCCTAACTTGAATGAGCAAGAAGAAATATGCCTAGAAATATCCAGACTGTCTGAGAAGTATAATTTGCTTTTAGAGGTTGCAAACAAACAGGTTAAGCTGCTTCGAGAACGCCGCACCGCTTTAATCTCTGCCGCTGTCACGGGTAAGATTGATGTGAGGGGTTGGAGGGCAGCTGACAATAAAGCTTCGTAATGTACGACTAAAATTACGAGCTATAAGAGTACTTTATTAAAGTTGACTGGCATAGGTATGAAAGTTATGAAAAGATTACTATTGATACTATTAGGAATAGGTACAGCCCAAGCGAGTGGCGCTGTCGAAACTACCTTTCAACCAAATAACACTTTGACCCACACGACTAGCAATGATTCTACTTCTGCAAGTTATGGTTCTAGTCGCAATCTCTATAGCACTAAGAGCGGTGATCATATATATACTAATGAAGAAATCAGTAAAGCGATTGATAATTTAAGTGCTCATGCAAAGCAACAAAAATATCAACTTGCCTCGCTAAATAGCCGTGTATCTTATGAGAATAAATACTCTGATGCTAAGGATAGTTTGGCTGATATGAAAAAATGGGCAAACCAAGGTAATGAAGAGTACCAAGTTAAGGTTGGTATAATATATTACAAAGGTGAAGGTGTTCGTCAAGATCTTGTGCTGGCAAGAAAAATGTTTCAAAAGGCAGCAAAACAAGGAAGCATACAAGGTCAAGGGATGCTTGGATACTTTTATGAAGAAGGTTTTGGTGGTCTTAAGAGAAACCGATCTACAGCAAAGGAATGGTACGGGAAAACGTGTGACAAGGGTCATCAATATGGCTGTGATCAATATAGACGATTAAATGAACGTGGTTATTAATGGACGCCCACACACAATAGCAGAAGTGAATAAAGTGTGGTTGATTAAAGTAAAGCAATGAGACACAACATATTCTATGGTAAGCACATAGCGTTAGATAATCGACCCAAAAGGTAGGATGATTTTTTATTCTTAATGTACAATTGTTTTGTTTTTATGCTAGCATCGTCCAGCATGCTTTTATACCAAAGATGCTAGATGATATAGCAACTAACATAGTATTGGTTATTTGAAAAATAGACTGTATAAAAAGGCTAGATGATGTTTTGGTTTTTAAAATCTAAATCTGCCAAAATGGCAGGAAATGTTCAAAAACTTTTTCTTAAAGATAGTTATCATGAGGCTATTGAGCTGGCTGATAACTTATATTGTCAATACATTGATAGCGAAGATTCACAAGAGCGCGCCCATGCCAAAGCTGCTTTAACATGGAAAACAACAAGCCTTATTATGCTTGAAGAATATCAAAATGCTATATCAGTTTGTGAAAAAATTATTGATATTTATACTCATGGAAATCTTCCTGAAGATATTCATGATGGCTATAATAAAAAAATTATAAGAGCGGCATATACTGATAAAGCCAGAGCACTATATGGATTGAAAGAATACAATAAATCTTTAAAAATTATAGACTCAGTAGTGGATGAAGGGATTGATTGTACCGATGAATTGACAGAGGTTGCAGTACTTGAAGCATTATTATTAAAGTATGAGATTCTTCAAATGGATCCGAATCTTTCTAATAGATTGATAGTACTAAATAAAATATCTTTTCGTTTTCAGCTGAGTGATAACCCTAAAATTTTGGAGCAAGTTATTCCTGTCGTTAGAGACATGATGCTTATATTTATAACACTTAAGGATATTAAAAACCTACATATTGTCCGTCGTATTCTTGAAAATATTAGTATCAGATCAAAATCTGAAGAGGTTCCAGCTTTTCTATCATACATAGATAAATTTGAAGAATCGTTTAAAGAATAGAAATAGCGGTTATCGGCTATATGTAATATATGGAACATACAAAGGGTTTTGCCAGCGCTAGCTGATATTTTGTCTGCTATATTTATATACCGTTTAACAAAAGTAAAAATAAGAAAATGCCATGAGCCGCGACGTCACCTAAGAATCTGTACTCCAAACTGATGTTGTCACTCAAATACAAGCGCAAGGCTTGCAGTTGGGTCGCACCAGCGGCTATCAGATAGCAGCGTTAGTATTTGGTGTCTATCCATAATTAATTTCAATTGATGTAAGACTCCGCACCGTTTCAATCTCTGCTGCTGTCACGGGCAAGATTGATGTGAGGGGTGGGCGGACGTCTGAGTCGTCAGCAATGTAAAGATGAAGCACTTGTTTATATATCACAACCAGTAGAATAATCAAATGGATTTTATTTATGAAAGCAATGACGATAGCCGCCATTTTTGCCTCAATAGCATTCACCACTAGCGCCCAAGCGCAAACTTATGAGTGGCGCTCGGAAATGAAGCTTTGTCAATATCAAGGTGATTTTGATAATAATAAATATACTGCCAAACAAATAGAGAATTCTCATTTTGTATTGAACAGTTTGACGAGAGCAAATCTTGAAAGCTTTTCTGAGCCTATGAGTATGAGTAATCTTTTTTTAGACAACATATCGTCGAAAGACCCAGAGGTGCTGACTAAAGAGTATAAGCAAGCCAAGAGACATGTAGAACGACTTGATATAGTGCCCGAAGCACAGACCTATAAACAACAACTACTTAAGACTATTGATGGCGAATATAAAACGGCACAATTGGCTATTTTGGCTTATCAAAATCCTAGTGAAGCACTCAAGCAAAGCCCGCCAATGTGTCAGCATTATGTAGAGGCTTTATTGCAAGACGAAACCGCCGTACAGAATAAATGGCAGCAAGTAGTGGAAGAAAAAATTCAGGATAAAGTACGTACGGGTAGTTTGAGTGATGAGTTTTATCGTAAGATTGAGATGAGAGATTATCAAGAACAAAAGTCACTGAGTGCTTATTTTTATGCGCGAAACGCTATTGTGTCTTCTGGGTTTTACAACTGTGTTGAGAGTACCGCTTATCGCCCTGAGCTAAAGACAGTGTCTGCTAATTATGCAAAGCTTAATCATAAAATATTTGACGGTAAATACACCGCGCAATGTGCCATGAGTAGACCTCTTGCAAAAGTAAAAAATAGAGATCATCAAAGGTAGAAAGTATCAGATCATTGGTATCAATAAAGTAGGTTTGATTGCTTAATTCAATTTGACTGGCTTTAAAAATTATCCTAAAAAGAGTAGTGAGTTAAATGTTTACTCGATTAATAAATATCAAAATAAGTAAGGCAAATGAAAAAAAGGATTCCAATAATGAAAAGGTATTCGTTGATAGCGGTAAGCGTATTACTGACTGTGTCTAGTATTGCAACAGCCGAAGTCTACAAATGGCAAGATGAGCTATGTGATATAAAGGGAAGCTTTGATAATAAAAAATACACTGCCAATCAAATCAAAAACTCCCATTTTATGCTAAATAACTTAAATACCGTTCAGCTGAATAGCTTTTCTTCCCCTGTAAATCCTAGTGATATTGACAAAGTATCAACAACGGATATCACCAATTTAGATAAAGAATATGAGTTACTCAAGGGCAAAGTCCAACAATTGGAAGTCGTGCCAGCAGCCCAAACCTACAAGCGTGAACTGCTAAAGTCTATAGAAGGCGAATACGTCCATGATAAATTAACTATTTTGGCTTATGTAGACCCTGTACAAGCGATGAGGCTGAGTCCACCGATATGTAAGCAGTACCTTGCACCGTTTTTTAAAGACGAAGCCGCTGTACAAGTTAAATGGAAAGAGTTCGTCGAAGAGGAGATTCAGGAACAAGTCCGTATTAGCAGTGATAATGGTAAGTCTTATCGCGTTCTAGCAACGCAGCGTTATCAGGAAGAAAAAGCTAGCGACCCTGAAAATTATGCCAAAACAAACTTACTTACCTATGGCTTTAGTAATTGCGTGAATGATCAGATTTATCATGCTGACTCTCAAAAAGTTTTTAGCAACTACAATCAACTCAATAAAACTATCTTTGGTAAAAGCATCTCAATGGTATGTGAAGAGCCATAGGATTTGATTAAGCTTGAAAAAATATAGAGCTAAACATGAAAACGCAGAAAATAAGATATCGCAAAATAAGAGGCATTAACCGCTGTAAGCGTGCTATTGAGCAGTGGGGTGATAATCGTGAGAGCCTTGATGTTGAGCTGCTGAATCAAGAAAAGCGAGATTACGTTAAGTTTTTGGTAGCTCCATGGTCACGCTTGTCTTTGATTAATAGTATCTATCCTGAGCCAATTGGCGACTGTGAATATCTATTGATTAAAAATGTGCAAAATATCTATCAGTCATGGAAAGATTCGCTAGAAAAGTTGCAAACCCCGTATTATTTACAAATCTGGCTATTTGAAACGTACATCAGTCGCTCACAAGTAGTTTGTGCGATAGAGGATTACAAAGACTTTTATCAAAATACGTTTGAGCCAATAGATGAGCAGCCCGAAAATGGTATTCAAAGCTCTATTCACTATAATTCAAAAACCGCTGAATACTTAGATCATTTTGAATGGAAACTTTATCGAAGGCTTGACTATTATGATATGGCTGATGAAGAAGATGTAGAGATGTTGCAAGACATTGACCCTATTAGATTTTTAAGAAAAGAAAGCATTAAAGGGCAGGAGCAACAGATCGTTGAAATCGATAAAGTGTGGTTGATCTCATAAGCCCAATTCATAACTTAATAATAAGAATCTCACCATGACTCAGACAGGTACTGCTATTAACGCGCATAACATCACTTACGAATCTGTCTTTCAAGCCGATATTGTCAGCCAAATGCAGGCGCACGGCTGGCAGTTAGGTCGTGCCAGCGGTTTATGACTATAGTATTAAGCAACGGGAATGCCCTTATACAATAACTTGATATAAATAAAATACCCTATATCCATTCCGCCCTAATATGTAGAGGACAAAATGAAAGTGTCAATCGTACCGCTAAGAATCAGACACAAAGTAATAGCTTTGAGCGCTGCTTTAGCGCTATCGTTATCCGCGCATGCAACCAGTTTTAGCAGTACCAAAGCGCTGGCGGAACAAGGTCATGCCGCCGCTCAATATAGCATGGGCGCGATGTATGAGATGGGCGATGGTGTGCCCCAAGACCCTAACAAAGCGGTGGCATGGTATAAAAAAGCCGCTGATCAGGGCGTAGCGGCAGCGCAATACGATATGGGCGCGATATATATGACAGGCGAGTATGTGCCGCAGGATTATGCTACCAGCGCCGAATGGTTCCAAAAGGCTGCCAATCAAGGCGACAGCATAGCGCAATATAATCTTGGCGCGATGTATCAAGAAGGCTTAGGGGTAGAGCAAGATTATGCCAAGTCGCTCGCATGGTTCGAGAAATCTGCCAATCAAGAGGAGCCATTCGCGCAATATAGCATGGGCGCGGTGTACCAAGAAGGACTGGGCGTGACGCCTGACTATGCCAAAGCGGTCGAGTGGTATCAACGCGCCGCCGCACAAGATAATGTGATGGCGCAGTACAGTTTGGGCTTGTTGTATCAAAGCGGCATTGGGGTCGATCAGGATTTTACCAAAGCCTATGACTGGTATCAAAAAGCCATTGAGCAAGGAGATCTTGACGCTCACAATAACATCGGCGTGATGTATGAAGCAGGCTTAGGCGTGACGCAAGACTATAGCGAAGCAGCCAAATGGTATCAAAAGGCTGCCGATCAAGGACATGCAATTGCCCAAAACAATATTGGACAGTTTTATATAAAAGGCTTAGGTGTGAGGCAGGATTATACCGAAGCACTGTATTGGCTACGAAAAGCCGCCGCGCAAGGTGAGGATTTGGCGCAAAATAATTTAGGCTATATGTATGAGAACGGTAATGGGGTTGCGCGTGATTATGCCGAGGCTTTTAAATGGTATGAAAAGTCTGCCAACCATGGCAATGCATTGGGTATGGGCGGTTTGGGCTGGGCATACTATAGTGGTCAAGGCGTTGAGCAAAACTATGTTAAAGCCTTTGAGTGGTCACAACAATCTGCCAATCAAGGTGAAGCTGCTGGTCTAAACAACCTTGCTGTGATGTACTTAGAGGGCAATGGCGTACCGCAAAATTATGCCCGCGCCATGACGTTATTTAAACAAGCTGCCGCCCAAAATCATCCGTTCGCCCCGCGTAATCTGGGGCTGATGTATATGAAGGCGCAAGGGGTAAAGCAAGACAACGTGCAGGCTAAGGAATGGTTTGATAAAGGCTGTGGCAATGGCGACTTGCAATCATGTCTTGGCTCTAAACTGTTAAATATGCCTTAAAATGACTTCCGCATATTAATAGATATAATTATGAATCATCCCGATCCAATTACTAAGTGCTACAAGCAGCTATTCTGGGCGCTCATTTATAGCCCTATTATTGCTTATCTAATAAATGCTTACTTAACTTACAGCGGGTACAAAAAGCACGACTCGAATTATACTGTTTCTTTAGAGTTTTTTAGTAGTACCGCTAAGTATATGCTGGACGATATTACCATTACTTTAATGTTCCTTTGGATTCCCTATGTTTGGATTGTAATTATTCCTTATCTGTTTATTTTTTATAAGGCACTTACTTCCAAAAGAGCAGTCGCTGAGAAATATAGAACGCTACTATTAACGTTTCTGCTAGTGCTGCTTTTTATATTTGCTAGAGAGTATTCAGACCTTATAGCGCTTTCGACCTAATTATTTTAAGCAAAATAATAATAAAACTAAACGGACTTAACATGACCAACGCCCACGATATCGCTTACGAATCTGTCTTCCAAGCCGATATCATCGACCAGATGCAGGCACATGGCTGGCAATTGGGTCATGCCAGCGGCTATCAGGCAGAGACTGCGCTGTATGAGCAAGACGTGCTCGACTTTGTGCAGAGTACTCAGCCGCAAGAGTGGGAGAAGTTTTGCCGTACTCATCCTATCGATTCTGAGCGTCACTTTATCGCTGCATTGGTTAAGCAGCTGAATAAAGCGGATGAGAATGCAACTGATAAAGCCTCGCGCACCTATGGCACCTTAGGCGTATTGCGTCATGATCTCAAGATCCGTAACGCGCGCTTCTCTTTATGCCAGTTTAAGCCTGAGCATAGCCTCAATCCTGAAATTATGGCACGCTATGAGGCCAATATCTGCCGTGTCGTTCCTGAGGTGGTGTATAGCCCGCATGCTAGTTTAAAAGACAGCACTGACGGCAAGGTCGCTAAGCGTAACCGTATTGACGTGGTTTTATTCGTCAATGGCTTACCCGTGACGACGATGGAGCTAAAGTCTGAGTTTAAGCAATCGGTACAAAACGCTATTAGCCAGTATAAGAAGACACGCCTGCCAAAAGACCCTGATACTAAAAAACCTGAGCCGTTGCTAATGTTTAAGCGTGGCGCATTGGTGCACTTTGCCGTCAGTCAGTATGAAGTCTATATGACAACCAAGCTGGCAGGTAACAGCACCTACTTTTTACCCTTTAATAAAGGCACTAAAGATGGCGGCGCGGGCAATGATACGCCTAGCGATAGCAGCCGTTATGCCACCGATTACCTCTGGAACGAGGTGCTCACGCCAGAGAACTTGCTATCGATCCTTGGGCATTTTATGCACTTGCAGATAGAGGAAGAAGAAGACGCAATTGGTCGCAAGTCTAAAAAGGAAACTATGATGTTTCCGCGCTATCATCAGTGGGATGTGGTGACCAAATTGGTCAATGCGGCCATTACTGAGGGCGCTGGGCAAAGGTATCTGATTCAGCACAGCGCAGGATCAGGCAAGTCCAACTCTATCGCATGGACAGCGCATCAGCTATCCACCTTGTATAACCGTGACGGCGATAAACAGTTTCACTCCGTTATCGTCATCACTGACCGTACCGTACTTGATGACCAACTACAGGACACCATCTACCAGTTTGAACATGCCGATGGCGTGGTCGGTAAGATCAATAGAAACGAAGGCGATGGCTCAAAGTCTGAACAGCTCGCTAGTGCCCTAGTCAACTCACAGCCGATTATCATTGTCACCATTCAGACCTTTCCCTTCGTCCTAAAAGCGATTGAAGACTCAAGTGTGCTCAAGTCGCGCCGCTATGCCATCATCGCCGATGAAGCGCACTCCTCACAGACAGGCACAACCGCGCTTAAGCTCAAAGAAGTGCTAGTATCGGGCGATATAGAAAAGAGCGTCGATAGCGCGTTATCTGGTGAGGATGTCATCAATCAGGCGATGGATGCCACACTTGCCGCCCGCCGTAACAGTCCGAACCTCAGCTATTATGCCTTTACCGCCACACCCAAGCCAAAAACCATCGAGCTATTTGGGCGCTTGCCCAATCCTGACTTGCCCGCCTCTAAAGATAACAAGCCTGAGTCCTATCATGTCTATTCGATGCGCCAAGCCATTGAAGAGGGCTTTATCTTAGATGTGCTCAAAAACTACACCAACTATAAAGTGGTCTATCAGCTTCAGCAAAAGCTTGCCGCTGATAATGAGGTCGATTCGCGCCGCGCTAAGATTAAGCTCAATAACTGGGTGCGTCTCCACGATTATAATATCGCGCAAAAGGTCAGAGTCATCATTGAGCACTTTAATGATAATGTTAAAGGCTTACTAGGCGGGCAAGCCAAAGCGATGGTAGTGACAGGTTCTCGTAAAGAAGCGGTACGCTACAAGCTTGCTTTTGATAACTATATCGCTAATCACGGTTATCGCGGTATCAATGCCATGGTCGCGTTCTCAGGTGAAGTCACCTTTACTGATAATGACCCTGACAGCGGCGCCTTACTTGGCGAGAAGTTCACCGAGCATAATATGAATATCGGGCTAAAAGGCCGTGATCTACCTAAAGCCTTTGACAGCGATGACTATCAAGTGATGCTAGTGGCTAACAAGTTCCAGACAGGCTTTGACCAGCCCAAGCTGTGCGCCATGTACGTGGATAAGAAGCTAGTAGGCGTGGATTGCGTCCAGACCTTATCGCGGCTTAACCGCACCTATAAAGGTAAAGCAGAAAGCGGCACCTTTGTCCTCGACTTCTTTAATGATCCTAACGATATTTTAGCCGCCTTTCAGCCCTACTATGAAACCGCAACTTTAGCGGACGTGTCTGACCCTGATAAGGTTTACGACCTTTTTGAGAAACTACGCGCCAGCGGTATTTTCCTATGGCGTGAAGTGGAACAGCTCGTTGAAGCGTTTTATAGTAAGAATAAATCTAACGCCGCCATTAGCAATATCTGCAAGCCCGCGGTTGAGCGATGGCAAAAGCAATATCTTGAGGCGCGTACAGAAGCAAAACACGCTAAGGCAATGCTTGAACGTACCAAAGGCACTGGTGATGTCGTCCTCATTACGAATGCTGAGAACGACTATAAAGGCTTTAAGATTAAGCAAGACGAGCTTGAGATCTTCAAAAAAGATCTCGGCACCTTTACCCGTCAGTATGAGTTTATGTCGCAAATAGTCGATTATGACAGCAAGGATCTTGAGAAGCTCAGCCTATACGCGCGTAACCTACAGCCGCTACTACGTGAAAGCGCCAGTGATGAGGACGATATCGACTTAAGTAATATCGTGATGAGCCATTACCGTGTCTCAAAGCTCTATCAGCAGGATCTAAAGCTACAAGAGAGTAGCGGCGAGCTTGACGCGGGTGGCGGCGCTGGTACCGCTAAGCCTAAAGATAAAAAAGAAGAGCTATTATCGAAAGTCATCAATCGATTGAATGAGGTATTCGCGGGCGAGGACTTTACCGATAAAGATATGATCAATTTTCAAAACACCATTTGGGATAAAGTCACTGAGAACGAGATCGTGGTCAAACAGTTTAGTAATAATAATACCGACCAGATTATGTTAGGCGGTTATCCTGATGCCGCTATGGACGCACTATTTGAGAGCCAAGAAGCCTATGAGGGCATGACCATGCATCTGCTATCTAATCCCAACCAGTTTAAAAAGTTTATTCGATTGATGCTTGATACGAAGCTGGGCGCTTAAAGGTCTGTTTGTTCAAAGTGTTTGTTTGCAGCAGAGCCAGTTTAGTCTTTTGATTGATGTAATAATTTTAGTAAGGCTCAGATATAGCACTGACAAAACTGACAAAACCTCCTAAATAGCATAAAAAAGGACGTTATTTTTCAATAACGCCCAGATATTGCACTGACAAAACTGACGAAACCTATAAAAGCTCACTCAATCTTGAGTTGATAGAGTAACGCTCTGTCGGTCTGCCTCCTTGTCCTGTACTTGGTATTTCCTGCCAGCTTAACCAGTCATTTTCGACTAATATTTCCAGCGCATTGAGTACGTCATCAGCATCAGTTAAGCCTTTCCAACCTTTGCGGATGAGCTGCCTTGCCGTAAAGCCATGACTGATCCAATCGGTTTTGTCAGTTTTGTCAGTTCCCTTTCTGACCATTTTCATTATTTTATCGGCTAAATAAGACGCTTTGATATTGGCGCTATCGGTCACTGTGCTATAAATTCTCATCATGTGACTCTCTAATACCTCACACCATGCCAGCGCTGCTCTGAGTGCGTTCATGTTGACTGCACCTAAAGACGTGCCATGTTCGATACAATCGACTAGATGAAACACTAGCGCTAATGACGGCACTGTTTTAGCATACTTGATAAGATGTTCAGCTATGACACTATGTTCAGCGTCACCAGCTCTGAGCTTAAGCGCATCATACCAACTCATAAATTCTTGATAAGCCTCATCATTAAAGCGGTAATAGGGGCGCTTGTGGTACTCATCAATGGGGTTTGCACCGTAGCGCATGAAGTCGCCTAGCTGCATACTATCGATGGTTTCAAACAAGTCATAGATAGCATCACGGCTTTGCTTGTCAGGTGGTAAGTCACGCTCTTTGCTATTAGGTAGGGGATCAGGATAAACCATCAACTGAAAGCGTTGAATAAGTCCGTCATTACCTAAGCCCTTCATCGTCTTAGATAAATAATACTCGAGCTTGTCAGGCTGTATGCCACCAATGACCGATAGACAATGAGTGTCGACAAACACTGAGCCGCGACCTATTCTATCCACTTGAAAGCTACCTAAGCCGTTAAAGCCCTCAAGATAGAATGATCGCGCTTGTTGATTGCTCTCACTCTCTAATGACGCAAGCCAACCTGTCAGCTCATCACGCTTCACCAGCATACCGTTTTTGTGTTTGCTCTCAAGCTCTCCGATACTCTCAATCGTACCGTCATCAGTCACATAGCGTTTAATCTCAGGTATCAGCTCATCACTCTGCTTTGCCTCTGCCAACTCTTGTGCTTTGGCTTTGAGATCCTCTTGACTGATTTCAGTATCATCATCAGCTTGGGTCGCGAGCTTTTTAGCAAGGTCACTGAGCTGCTTCTCAGCTGCCTTTGTCATGTGCTTGTTTAGCTCTTTTTGGGTGTTATGCTCAAGCTTGTCCTCATTGTACTTATCTTTAGCGAGCGAGACTAAATGTGATAGTGGCTTTAATCCCTCAGATAATGACGGTGATTTCTTACTCGATGGATTGCCTACGATTGCACCATAGAAGTTTGGCACAACCTCCCAGTTATCGTACATCTTTGGATAGATGCTTAGCTTCGAGCCTATCAAGCTACCTAGCGACACCATCACGGGCATTAGCACATACTCAATCGGTACGCTCAAGCGCTCAGCACAATTTGAGGCATAATCCCATAGCAGTTTGGGCGTCATGGCGCTTGTGAGTGTCTTAACTGGTGGCAAGGTTTGACTGATAGGTTTCGGCTTTGGTTTGCCTAGTGCTTGCAAGTCGATAGTGTCCGCATCCGTAAGAAGGTCGCCTATCAAGTCACCTTCATTCAGTCTGCTAATGATGGTATCTATCGTGATATGAGCAATAGCATTCACACCTTCTAAACGGCTGGTTAATGCGTCTTTGTGCTGGGCCGTGTCTATGATATGAATGGTTTTGACCTTGCTAAGATGTTTTAACGTCATATCAAACATATTTTGATTAAGGCATGCAAACACAGTCACCTTACTATCAATCATTGCAAGGGCTGCATATAGCGTGACTTGATCGCTTAAACTGGTCACTAGCCACCAGTCACTATCACGGCTCATTGGCCCAATAGCATACGCGCTAGGCTGTGTGGTGTCCGATATAATAGGCGGCTCGTTATCGTTGTTTGGCGTGCGTGCTGCTATGTTGATGGGTTCGGCTTTATTATTGACCATAACAAGGCCATACCTGCCTTTAGTATTAGGTAGTCTATCGCCTTTGCTATTGGCGCCCCTCATGCTAATATCAGCGTGTAGATAACGTGTATTATCTATATGATTGGTTGGTAGGTTTAAATCATCTTGCAAGCTGTCTAACTGGCTGATAGTTGCATCTTGCGCGCGCTGTTCAGGTGTCGCATTTTCAATATCAGCAATATAGCCAATGAAACTGCCCATGTTGTCCGCATGGGTTTTTTCTTGGCTGTCTGTTGGTGTGGTGGTCATTTAGTCCCCCTTGCTTGTGACTGGTTCGGCTTGCGTGTGGCTCTATACTTCTTGTAGTAGCTCTTACGCTTGCCATGCTTTGACTGAGCAAAGGCGACCTGAGCCTCTAAAAAGGTTTTAGGGCTGTCATTATCAATAGACGGGCATAGCACGGCATCACCAGCTTTAAAGGTGGCTGGGGGGCTATTGGTAGGGGTTTGTGTGTTTGAGGTCGTGCGGATTGATTTACCCATGATGGATAACTCCTGTTAATTTTTGAGTATGTGCCACGCTATACGGTAAAAGTAAAGTATAGGGTGACGGGTCTTACTCTCGGTCTTAACAGTGACCGCCCCGCATATTCGCCTTTCGGCTATTTTATTTTGCAGCGTCAACCCGTCATAGTCGGTTAGCAAGTGATTTGCTATAGATATGATGGTTTGCCCCCTTGTGGCGCTTGAGTACGCTTGTGGGGCGGTGCTTGATGGTATAGTGACAGCTTGAGAGGCTGCGCTAGTATCAGGCACAAAAAAAGCCAAAGGTTTACGACTTGGCAAGTCGCTGTTAATTTTTGAAAGGTCTATATAGTAACCGCTGCTATAATCACTTGCAATCTGTTTTGGTTGTACTGGCTGGCAAGCTATCAATGACAGTAGTAAGCCGATAAGCAAGCCAATAGCCGCCACCCATGCCATAAAGATAATAAAGCTCAGTAATAAGCCGCGTTTATCTGTGTGCTTGTCGCTGTGCTGCCCGTAGTGGGGTTTTAGATTGGTTTTGTTATTCTCACTCATGGCTGATCACCTCCATTTCTACTGCTGATAACATGCCATCTAGTTGGTCGCTTAAGTCCTCAGTGGTGGCGGCATGACCTGACAGCGCCATGATGACCGCACTAATCACACCACCTGATACCGCGCAATCTACTTGTACCGCTTGCAATGCTAACGCTAACTGACTGGTATCAAGAGACAATAAAACCATCTGCTCATTGATATGCTCTAAATGATCGGCTGATACGGCTATTTGATTACTCATTGATTGATACCTCGTCTTGTGTGATTAACTCGCCCATAATATCCGCACTCATTTTGCAAGCGTGTTCGCTATGTGCCAGTAGCGCAGAACGTACCGCCACAATCACGCCCTTGCTGGCTGGATCGGCTGTTTCAATCAGGTTCAAGGCATAGGCTAGATGCTCACAATCATTTGATACGTCCTGAATGTAGTCATCAACATGGCATAGCGTGTAGATGTCCACTGATACCAGTTGTGGCGCTAGAATGTCGTTGGGTTGGCTCATGGCTTACACCTCGCTAGCAGTTGAGGTGTGACTGGCAAGCCAGCTATTGATTTCAGACAAGCGCCACAGACTAGCCCGTCCGATTTTTACGGGGGCTGGGAATTTATCTTGATTGATTAGATGGTAGATGTGTTTGGCGCTAAAGCCAGTGATACCGCGTGTGGCGGCTTTGGCGGTGACGGTGCGCTGCTGACCTGACTTTGTAGTATAGGTCTTAGCGGTTCGCGCTGGCTGGTTGGCAAGGTCTGCCATTCTTAGATGTTTATCTGCTAACTTCATGTTATTTCACCTCATAGCGGGGTTGGTTATAGCCAGTAATTGGCTGCGCTATGAGGTGAATGTTACGGGGTGATAAAGATAAGCTGTAGATAGGATTTCTAGCAATGAGGGGGTAATTCTAGAATTTGGGGATATTTTCGGTAAAAAATGGTATTTTAAATGCTATTTCACTTCGTATTTTGTTCTTGGGGCTGTAGTAGATAAGCACTATGCTAGACTACTTTTATGAAGATAACCCGTT
>NZ_JADQAK010000017.1:0-77106 GCF_022129285.1 Psychrobacter sp. Ps4 | reverse complement strand
ATAACCAGTCTGGATTGGTTTTTTGTATGTATTCAAACGAGATTGGCTGACCGTGGCGCGCATCGGCGATTTGGTCATCTGCCATTGGAATATCCAGCACGGTATGGATAAAACCGTAGCGTGATTTGTCGCCGTAGGCAGATAGCTTATTGCCATTGACCATGACCACTAAGCCTTTACCTTTATCTTTGGTTAATGTTTTAGTCTCATCAATGAGCCCGTCGATATTGCCTTGCAGTTCCGCTGCTTGAGCACTTTTACCGAACAATGCACCCAAATCATGCAAACGCTGCTTGCTCGATTCATAGATATTTGCAGTATCAATCGTCATGTCGAGCGTTGGCGCAATACTGGACAGCGCATCATATTTTTCTGCCATGCGTGAGCCGACTAAGATAGCTTGCGGCTGCATCGCGTTCAACGCCTCAAGATCTGGCTCAAATACAGTGCCGACGGTTTTTGGTTCAGGCTGTGTCTTAGACTGTAAATTGTCTAATTTTAGACCGCTTGGCATACCATCGACAGCAACATCAAGCGCGGCCAAATCCTGCATCAACGTCATATCATAGACCACCAACGGCGATGGATTCATTGCCAAGTCGACATTGCCTTTTACTGTGTCGACCGTGATTTTTTCAACAGAGACCGCATCGTTATTAGCGACATTCGAGGCATGATCTGCTGTTTGGTTTTCAGTCTTAGCGTCTGCGGGCTCGGAGTCGTTAGATTCAGGTGAGCTACAACCTGTCACACTGATCGTAGCAACCAGAGCGGTCACCATGGCAGTCAGTAAAGGGCGTTTGAAAAAAGGAGTAGAGCGGTTAGGCAATAAAGTAATAGACATAAATAACTCGGTATATCAGCTGGTTGGACAAAGGATGTATCAAATAATCGGTCATATAAAAGTAAAAAGAACTTCATCGATGTGATGCTTCACACCATACAATGCTCGACGGTATTACTTTTGACGTTATGATTTTTTATGGGTTTTTTTTACGCTTAGCTATTGAGATGTTCAACATGCCTTAATATCTTGAGATTTTGTAATCTTAAAGATTCGCAGTCGATTAGGGGCTATGATAAATTAATTGAGACTCATTATCAATACAAATGATAATGGTTTTTATTACGTCACTTTATTACATGGGGTTTGACTGCCTTGGCACAATAAGCATGCATAGCGATATTTGAGAAAGGGTGGTCGAATGATTAATTAGGTTTTGCTTATTAATAACGCTAAATGATAGGCCGATCATTTACCTGATAAGCAAAATTATTATAAATTTATTATTGATAATAATTATCGTTTGCATTATTATCTACGCCATTCTACCGCAGTTAATGAATATTAGGATGTTATGAGTTCAACGGATTTAGACGCGCCACCACTTAAATTGATACTCGCAGCTCTTATTATAGTTGTGGGCTTGCACGTGCTGACGGCAGTTGCATTGGTGGCGATCAAGACGCCTGAGATAAAAGTTGAACCAAAAAAAGACACACCACCTATCGAGATAGAGATGGTGACGTTACCTGTCAAAACAGCCATCCCCGAAGTAGAAGAAGTTCAGGAAGTAACGCCCAAAAAAGCAGTACCTAAAACAGAGTCAAAACCTGAACCTAAAAAACAAGCACCGTCAAAACCTAAAGTAGCTCCAGTAGTGAAGGCTAAGCAAAATACACCAGAAAAACCGGTGGTAAAAGCCAAAAAGGCTGATATAGCACCTGTCGTAAAAGTAGAAAAAAAGAAGCCTGATATTATTAAAAAAGAGGTGTCGAAAAAGCCAATAGTAGAATCGAAAGTGGATAACTCAATGGCTGATAGTCAACGTGAAGCTGAAGAACGACGTAAAATGCTAGCAGCAGAATCACAAAAGGCCGCTCAAGAAGCCCATGATAGAGCGGTGCAAGAAGCTAAGAGAATATCCGATGCCAAGGCTGCCCGAGAGGCTCAAGCCGAAGCGAATGCTAGAAAAGCAGCAGAAGACAAAGCGGCTAAAGATGCCGCGCAAAAAGCAGCAGCCGCTGCAAGTAATGAACCCGTGAGCTTTACTGCTAGTGCTGCAGACTGGGCATCAGCGCCAAACTTTAGCTTTCCTACTCGAGCCGCTCGTAGAGCATCTTCGGGTGATACATTCAAAGTGGTATTGATATTAAGAGTGAATAAGCAGGGCGGTATTGATAGCGCCCGGGTTGCTCAATCTTCAGGCAATTCAATAGTAGATAAAGAGGCGCAGCGTCAAGTAAGCTCTGGAAAATTCAGACCTTTTACTAAAAATGGCGTGCCAGTCGTCGGTAATGTGACATTACCTGTTACTTATAATATGCCATAAATACATGGTTATTAGTACCAAGCATCGGCGCAATCGCAAATAATCGAACAATGGTAATAAAATACAAAGGAGTCTGACATGGACTTTATGCAATACTGGCAAATCAGCGACATGGTGACAAAAACTTTGTTCTTTTTGTTGCTTGCTTTATCTATTCTTTCTTGGGTGACAGGCATCATTCGTGTGCTACAAAGCCGCAAATTGGCCGCCAATGTTGCAGATGATTTGAGTCAGCAGATTCAAGTAAAACAGGCTGAGATGATAGCAGCAGATGCCTCTACTCGACGTTTGGTTATTGAACAGATCTTGCTCAAGCATATTGGTCGTTACCGTTTTGCCAGCGAGCGCGGTTTACCTATTCTTGGGACGACGGCTGCAATTGCGCCATTTATCGGTTTGTTTGGGACGGTATGGGGAATTTTTCATGCGCTACATAATATTGGCATGAGTGGGCAAGCGGGTTTGGGACAAGTGGCAGGGCCAGTCGGTGAGGCACTTATCATGACAGGTTTGGGGATCGCCGTGGCGATTCCAGCCGTGGTGTTTTATAACCTTGCAGTGCGTATCAATCGCCGTGTGATGTATCACGCCAACGATAGAGCGCATGACTTATTGGCACGTTCTGCCGAAATGGTCGTTACCCAGCAGCCGTTAACAGACAGCAAATCGACTGTTACCCAAGATTCGTTAGCAAAGGGTATGCACTCGAACACAGCAGATGCTCAGCAAGTGACTCATTATCACAGTTCAGCCGCGTCGCAGCCTTAACGACTATCCATTGATGGGGCAGTTCGTTAGGCGATAGCCAAGCGAGCTATATTGCGAATAACCAAATGTATTGAGAGTGATTATGGCATTTCAATTGGGTGATGATGACAGTCAAAGTATGAGTGAGATGAACCTCATTCCGCTTATCGACATCATGCTGGTATTGATGATTATATTTTTGTTGACGGCGACCGTACTGAATCCGACAGTGCCACTAGAGTTGCCGAAGACCAGCGCTGCGTTAAATGAGGCGCCACCAGAGGCTATTCAAATTAGCATCGATAAAGACGCAGGGATATTTTGGGACAGCGATGCGATTAGCATGGAGGAGTTAGAGGCACGGTTACAACAGCAAAGTGCTGGAGGTAAAGACCCTTCTGTACAATTGCGTGCTGACAAAGACAGTAAGTATGACACGGTCGCTCAAGTGCTAGCCGCTGCCAGTCAAGCAGGACTTACAAAGATAGCCTTTGTCAATGAATAAGGCGAGTCTATAAAAGACGTGATTATCATATGATGTTTGCTAGATAGCCAACCATCAAAAAGGTAGCTAATATAATAATAAAACAAAAATAATAAACTTTTCTCCAGCCTCAATGAGTACTTAAACCTCAAATTAAGTACTCATTGGGGTTTTCTTTTTACCAGCCATAGCCAAAGGGATGATAGCCGTAACCGAAGCGCCCAGGCCCGTAGCCAAACGGATAAGGCGAACGTAGGTAATCGAGATCACGTTGACGGATATAGTAGTAACGTCCTTGCGCGTAAGCTTCTTCTAGCTTTTCGATGCCTTCGAGCGGACAAACGGGCTGCCAGTCGTAGCCTTCGCGACCAAGTTTATAAGCATTAAGCTCGGTGCAGTAGCTTTTGAGACCTTGCTGTCGCCCTTGCTCCCATTGTATGCGGTTGGGCATGGGACCACCTACCTTTGCGCAGCTATCGGCATAGTGACCAAAATAAGCACCTGAACGCCCTTGCAAGCCATCAGAATAGCCGACTTCTTGCCAGTTGCTTTCCTGACATTGCTGCGGGGTAAGATTCTGCGTCGTTGCACAGCCTGACAGGGTAAATAAGGCAGCGCCTACTAGCGAGAGGGTAAGTCCAGTTTTACTCATGAGTTTATGGACACATTTGCTCGCTAGTGAAGTGGTCGATGAGTTTCGCTTAAGAAGATAATTCATAATAAACCTGCGCGCGTTTAAAATTATGGTTTATCATAGCACTTTTTGATGCTGACAACTTTTTGTATCTCGTTATTATGTTGTTTTTTATTTGAGTTAAGTGTTTGATCTATTAGCACATATAGCCAAGCCATCGAGATTAGAAAACGCGAGTGATTGGTGGTTATCAACTTATCATGCTTGATTTTTAACGGTTCGTGCTCATTATAAGCTTCTATATAGTAGCCAGTATTCAGACAATCATTTGTTAAACAGCCGCTCATTAGAACGCTACCGGTTAGAAAATGACTGGTTAAAATTTACTGCTCAAACAATTAATGATTGCTTTTTTATAGTTAGCTGGGCAGTCACTGTCTTTGTTGTAGCCTGTTGTATAGATAGTAGCGGTTTTATTTTTTAGTACATTTTCATTTATCCAAAAGGCCGGACCATCATGGGAACATTCATTGGCGTTATCATTGTACTATTTGTATTAGGGAGTATGATGGCGCTCAAACCTAACGGTATCGATCAGCGTTTGGATAAGCTGCGCATGACCGCGCGTCGTTTGCAATTGAATCCAAAGCTGGTGAGCTGCCCTGATTGGATCAAAGGTAAAGACAACGAATATGGGCGTGGAATGTTAGGTCAATACTGTTTAGTGTTAGATGATGTGCAGCTGCCGCACACGCGCTATCAAGTGATTGATGGGCAATGGCGACCAGATAGTAGTTTCGTCGATACAAGCAAAGATGATGTTAAGCTCACGATTCCAAGTGCGATTCGTGCTAATAACAGCCCTAATAATACGATTATCAAGAAGACCAATTTTAGCTTGGATAAAGCGCCCCTAGACTTGCCAGTCAGTATTGAGCCATTTGTTAAAGGTTTGCTGACTAAGGCCAATAGTATCGTGATTTATTGGGAAGATATCGCTTATGTGCGTCCTTCATCCAATCCTGCTTATCAGCAAAAATTGATTGAAGCAGATTTGTTGGTGCTCAAAAAACAGCTTGAACAATGGGCGTCAGAGATGCAAAAGCGCCTATAAAACGGCTACAAGGTAGAAAATCATTTTTTAATCTCCATTTATAAGCAATATGCAAGAACTTTTGGCAAACTCTCAGTCATTTACAGTTGACAGTGTAACGCTTAGCAGTGTAACGTCTTTATAACTGACTCTTTATCTTATGGTTATTGTTTGTTTTATAAACGTTTTTTTAAGCAGCTATTACTATAATGATTCACCGCGCTACTATAACTCACAATTATAAATTGCCATGCTGCTGTATTTATTCTTACTTTTAATTTACTCATATAATAATGGTGTCGTCACATATGGCAAAAACCGCAACCAAAAAAAGTCCAGCACCCGCTGCTGTTAATCCCAAAGGCAGTCCAAAGGGCAAGTCTTTGGTGATCGTAGAATCACCTGCCAAGGCAAAAACAATCAATAAATACCTTGGCGATGACTTTATCGTGCGCTCCAGTATTGGTCATGTCCGTGATCTACCGGTTGGCGCAAGCAAAAGTGCAAAAAAACCAACAACGACCAAAAAAGATGACAGTCTAAGCAAAGAAGAAAAAACCCAGCAAGCCTTGGTGCGGCGCATGGGCGTCGATCCAGAACATGATTGGGCAGCAGTTTATGAAGTATTACCTAACAAGACTAAGGTTATCAAAGAGCTTAAAGCCTTAGCCAAAGACGCTGACAAAATCTATCTGGCAACGGATATGGATAGAGAAGGGGAAGCGATTGCTTGGCATCTTAAAGAGGTCATCGGCGGCGCTGACAGTAAGTATGAGCGTGTGGTTTTTAACGAGATTACCAAATCAGCCATTCAAAATGCCTTTAAGCAGCCATCCAAACTCGATATCGATCGTGTCAATGCTCAGCAAGCACGGCGCTTTTTAGACCGTGTCGTTGGCTTCATGGTCTCGCCGTTGCTGTGGCAAAAGGTTGCTCGTGGTCTCTCTGCAGGTCGCGTCCAGTCCGTTGCTATGCGTCTGGTCGTAGAAAGAGAACATGAAATTCGCGCCTTTATACCAGAAGAGTATTGGCAAATTCATGCCGATACTCACGTTGCCAATAGCAAAAAGGACGCTGAGCAAATTGCGATTCGCTTAGAGGCGACCAAGCAAGGCGGCAAAACGCTTAAGCTCGTTAATAAAGAGCAGACAGATAAAGTCTTAGCAGTGCTTAACTCAAGCGACTTTATCGTCAAAGAGCGTGAAGAGAAGCCAACGCAATCGCGTCCGAGTGCGCCGTTTATCACCTCGACATTGCAGCAAGCAGCCAGCACACGATTGGGCTTTTCAGTTAAAAAGACCATGATTTTGGCACAGCGCTTATATGAAGCGGGTCATATTACTTATATGCGTACCGACTCGACTTTCTTATCTGGTGATGCACTTGCTGCGGTACGTGGCTATATCGAAGACAGCTATGGCGCAAAATACGTACCCGAAAAGCCAAATTTCTACGGCAACAAACAAGGCGCACAAGAGGCGCATGAGGCGATTCGTCCCTCTAACGTCAATATGAAGTCAACGCAGCTTAAAGGGGTTGAGCGTGATGCCATCCGCCTGTACGAGCTGATTTGGCGGCAGTTTGTCGCTTGTCAGATGCTGCCAGCAAAATACTTGTCAGTGAATCTATTCGTCGCTGCCAATGATGTCGAGCTAAAAGCACGTGGTCGTACGTTAGTATTTGATGGTTATACCAAGGTTATGCCACCAGCGAAGACTGACGATACCTTATTACCAGATGTGAAAAAAGGCGATAAACTAATACTAGATAAGCTCGATCCGAGTCAGCATTTCACCAAGCCGCCACCGCGCTATACCGAGGCAAGTTTGGTGAAAGAGCTTGAGAAAAAAGGCATCGGTCGTCCATCAACTTATGCGTCTATTATCTCGACCATTCAAGACCGCGGCTATGTGAAGCTTGAGAACAAGCGCCTGTTTGCTGAAAAAATGGGTGATATCGTTACCGACAGGCTAACCGCAAGCTTCCCAGATTTGATGGATTATACCTTTACTGCCGCGCTAGAAGACAAGCTTGATCATGTGGCAGAAGGCGATACAGATTGGAAAGACGTCCTCGATAATTTCTATGGCGACTTCAAAACAACGCTTGATCGCGCCAAAGAAAAAGACGGCATGCGCCCAAATGATCCAACTGACGTACCAGACGTGCATTGCGATCTTTGCGATCGTCCAATGCAATTACGTACTGGCTCAACGGGTGTATTCTTAGGGTGTACTGGCTATAATTTACCGCCAAAAGAGCGCTGTAAAGGCACTAAAAACTTAATGCCCGTCGAAGCTTTTGCCAATCTTGATGAGGCAGAAGGCGATGATGAAGCGGCAGAAGTTCGAGATTTGATGGAGAAAAAGCGTTGCCCGAAATGTAGCACGGCAATGAATGGTTATATCGTCGATGGCGGTCTGAAACTGCATGTGTGTGGTAACAATCCTGATTGTGATGGTTATGTCTTAGAAGAAGGCAAGTTCGAAGTGCCTGGCTCTGATTCTCCAACTATTGACTGCAATAAGTGCGATGGACAAATGGAGCTAAAGACGGGACGTTTTGGTCCTTACTTCGCTTGTCAGCAATGTGATAACACCCGTAAAGTGTTAAAAACAGGCGAAGCCGCACCGCCGCGCATGGATCCTATTCATCTGCCAGAGCTGAAATCAACCAAGCACGATGATTACTTTATCTTGCGTGAAGGGGCAGCTGGGATGTTCTTGGCAGCGTCTAAATTCCCGAAAGTACGCGAGACACGCGCACCCAAGCTGGCTGAGCTACGCGAAATCAAAGATAAAATGGAAGATAAATTCCAGTATCTGTTTGAAGGTCCAGATGAAGATCCAGATGGTAATCCCACCATTCTACGCTGGTCACGTAAGAAGAAAGAGCAATATATCGGCTCTGAGAAAAACGGTAAGGCCACACGTTGGGGTGTGTATTGGCGTAATGGCAAGTGGGTAGAGGAGTAAGTCTCCTTTACTTTTTACCTTGGTGATTGATTGTTAATATATGAGCTTTTGTATCATCAATATTGTTTTCAGCTATAAATTTTTAAACAATAAAAAACCTCTTAGATTCTAAGAGGTTTTTTTGTGCTATTCATATATGTGATATCAATAACAGCTAAGTTCATATGCTATTAGTTCTTTTCGATGATACCGCAAGCAACGCGGTCGCCTGCATTACCAGCTGGTTGGCTAGTATAGTCATCAGCACCGCTATGCACGATAAAGGCTAGACGATTAACGCTATATTTACCAGCATCAGCGACAGAAATTTTCTTATTCACATAGTTAATAGTAGCCACGCCATCTGCATTGGCAGTCAGGTTAGGCAAATCACCAGCATGACCATTCATATCATCAGGATTAGAGTGAGGCTTATTGTCAGGATTAAAGTGACCACCTGCCGCTTTACCCATATCAGCACAGCTGCCTGTTTCGTGGATATGTAGTGATACCGTTTTGCCTGGCTGCAAATTCATCAGCTTACCGTAGACTTGTACGCCGCCATCAACTGGACGTAAGAATACTTGACCCACTTCATTTTTATTGCCAGCGACTGCATTGATAGTAGATTTTAAGGCAGGTTGGCTAAGTGGATTGCCAGTTTGCATTTGTCCTTCGACGGTTTGGCAACCCGTCATTACTAACGCTGAACCACATAATAGGGCACTTGCAAGCATTGTCTTATTCATTATTATCTCCAATTATTTTTAATATTTAGTTATTTTTGATAAAAAGCTAACTCTTGAAGGTTTATAGATAAATACCTTTTGATTTCTACAAACATTCGTTAATGTCGTTATCAGTATAGCTAAGGATTAGATATAGTTATTCATCAAATGCGCAACAATCGGTTAATAAATGTAAGTATCGTATGGGTTTTAAATTGTTTACGGTATTTTCTTTACTTCGTTTTGCCATACTAAAGTTTCGCCAGTCTCCATCGTTTGCAGTAAATTATAGCGAGACATATCAGTCTGATCGTCTGCTGTTGGCGATATTGATTGTGAAGGTTGCAAACTCAAACTAAGAGTGCTCTGGCTATTACTGATAAGCTTAGCAAGCTCGCCCTCAATTCTATTACCAGTAACACCGCAGCCCATGAGCGTTTGTGGTCCCGAGCCAACTAGCAATGTATAATCTTTCATCAAAATATAAGGACCACCGATACCATTGCAGCTAGAACTAAAAAATGCGTATTGACTATCGTCATACCCTCTAAATTTTAGCGACACTGGAAACTCTGGATGATAAAAATGACCAATAGACTCTCGAGATATTACCTGCCCTTTGTCATTAAAAGTATTACGAACGGCGCTAACCAGCCGCCAGTCATAGTGCTCTAATAATGCCTTATCAATAGGGAGTCCAGTCGGTTCTTTAAATGTCCTAGGCGTACCATCAAATGTTAACGTATTGCCATTTTCGATTTTAATGACCAAGTTTTTCGATGTCATTTGAGTATTAACGAGTTTGATTTTTGCGACTGGTAATAGCTCAACATCTAACTTAATAATATTATTATCGTTAGGAAATAACTTTTTGATATTTGTGTTACTTACTTTATTTTCAGTAGCACTTTCGCAGGTCGAGGATCTTTCTCTAAGCTCGCTACCATACTCAAAAGGCGGTGCGGACATCCATACGAATTTGATAGCAAAATGTTGGCAGCCTTGAAACAAGCTTAACGAACTGGGCGCTACTTCTAAAGTAATCGGCGCGTCAGTGTTAATATTAATAGCGTTGCTTTTTTTGTCTTCAACTTGTGTTAACTGCCAATGATAATTACTTGCCCATTGCAGCGTCGTAACTTCGTTAGCTGTTTCATCAGCTACCACTACAATTTTTTCTTCCAGCTTTTCAGTTTTTATGATGGGCTGATATGATATTGGGGTAGAAGTGCTAAAGCCCGTCATCATTGAGTTAGTAGGTATAGAGTTATCTTTTGCAATATTGGACTGACAGCCTGTTAACGCTAAAGAAAACGAAACAGTAAGTAATAAGGATATAGTTAAGCGGTTTAAAATCAGGTGGTTTAACATTATGGTTATTACCAAATAAACATTTGTTTAAAATATAGCACAGAGTTTTAACCAGATTGTTTTTTATTTTTGCCAAAAAAAGCCGCCCATCGTTATGATGAGCGGCTTTCTGATTTATAAGACTGGATTAGTAACTAATCAGATTAGTTATGCAGCGCTTTGCTTGAGGTTTTATCAACGGTCACTTTGGCAGGCTTAAGCGGAACTGGCATACTGACCAAAGCAACTTTTAATATCTCATCAATCGTTGCCACTGGCTGAATGGTCAGACCCGCTTTAACGTTATCAGGAATATCGGCCAAGTCACGCTCATTAGTCGCTGGAATCAACACATGCTTGATACCGCCTCGATGAGCAGCTAGTAGCTTCTCTTTGAGACCACCGATACGCAGGATTTTACCGCGTAAGGTAATCTCACCTGTCATCGCAATATCTGGACGAATGGCAATGCCAGTTAAGGCGGAGACTAGCGCCGTCGTTAGTGCACCACCAGCCGATGGGCCATCTTTCGGCGTCGCGCCTTCAGGCATATGCACGTGGACGTCAGTAGTCTTAAAGGTCTCGTAGTCAATACCTAAGCTGTCGCCGCGAGCACGTACCACACTCATGGCAGCACGAATAGACTCTTTCATCACGTCACCGAGCGAACCAGTAAAGCTCAACTCGCCTTTGCCTTTCATCGCCACCGCTTCGATGGTTAATAGCTCGCCACCGACTTGTGTCCAAGCAAGACCCGTAATACGACCAATCTCAGGCTCCTCTTCTGCTAGACCATAGTCATACTGATGGACGCCGAGATAGTCATCGATGTTATTGTCATCGACCACAATTAGCTGACGTTCTGCTTTCTTAGGAGCTCGTGCGCCATGTGTTTCGACTGAACCGCGAACGACTTTACGGCAGATTTTATTGACTTCACGCTCAAGGTTACGCACACCAGCTTCACGCGTATAGCTACGCACGATGCTATGCAACGCCGCTTCAACAATCTCAATTTCGCCTTCTTTGAGACCGTTATTCTTAATGGCTTTTGGTACCAAGTATTTCTGCGCGATGTTGACCTTTTCTTCTTCGGTATAACCCGGTAGACGAATGACTTCCATCCGGTCAAGCAGGGCAGGCGGGATATCCATGCTGTTGGCAGTACAGATAAACATCACTTGCGATAAATCTAAATCCATATCTAAATAATGGTCGTTGAACGTATCGTTCTGTGAGGGATCTAACACTTCAAGCAACGCTGATGCTGGATCACCGCGGAAGTCTTGCGCCATTTTATCGATTTCATCCAATAAGAATAGCGGGTTTTTAACTTCAACTTTGGCCAGTGATTGGACAATTTTACCCGGCATCGCACCGATATAAGTACGGCGATGACCACGAATCTCTGCTTCATCACGCACGCCGCCAAGCGCCATACGCACAAACTTACGACCAGTCGCACGGGCAATCGACTCGCCTAATGAGGTTTTACCAACACCTGGAGGACCGACTAAACAAAGAATCGGACCGCGCAGTTTTTTCACTCTTGATTGCACGGCGAGGTATTCTAAGATGCGATCTTTCACATCTTGCAAGCCATAATGGTCTTCATCTAAGACGGTTTTGGCTTTTTCTAAATTGATCGAAACCTTGGTTGTGGCATTCCACGGTGTGTCCAAAATCCATTCAATATAGTTGCGTACGACTGAAGATTCACTTGATGCAGGCGGCATCATTTTTAGCTTTTTCAGCTCTTGATCTGCTTTTTTGCGCACATCTTCAGGCAAGTCAGCATCTTCTAGACGCTGCTCTAGCTCAGCCACATCATCTTCGCCATCGAACGCACCGTCATTCATATCTGACAGCTCATTTTTAATGGCTTTCATCTTCTCGTTTAAGAAGTATTCGCGCTGATTGTCTTCCATTTGCTGACGGACAGCTTCTTGGATATCTTGCTCGATATTTTGTTCAGCGCTTTGTTTAACCAAATATTCGGTTAAGGTATTGATATGGGTTTTAAGATCATCATTTTCTAAGAATGATTGCTTAATATCTAAATCCATCGACACACGGGTCGATATGAAATAAACCAGCTCAAGCAAGTCATCGATACGTTTTGCCACACGAGTCAGCTCACGAGCATTACGCAGACGCGCATCTGCGTAGCTTTCAAACAATGTGGTTAATGCTTGAATCGTGTTTTTCTGCTGGCTCTCATCCATACTGACATCAAGGTCAGCACGCTCAAAGCTTGCCATTAATAATGTATCGTGATTTTCTATAGTATCAACGCGCGCACGATATTGACCTTCGATCAATACTTTGATGCAGTTCTCATCACTGTCATGCGGCATGGTACTGACGATGCGGCAAACCGTACCGTATTGATACAAGTTATCTTGATCAATGTCTTCAGTCAGCGAGTCTTTTTGTGCCACGACCAAGACTTTGTTGCCGTACTCAGCCTGTGCCAATTCAACTGCCTTTACCGATGGCTCACGACCGACGAACAAAGCAATCTGCATGTGCGGATAAACGACAACATCGCGCAATGCCAGTAGTGGTAAATAGTTTTCTGTACCGTCACCTTTTATACTATCGTCTTTTGCGTCATCGTCTTCAATAGTGTTGTCGTCATCATTATCTTTATCATCACTATTTTTGCTATCACCATCTTCAACGCGATCAGCTGTTACAGCTACATCATCTGTCGTATCGTTAGGCGCGCTGTCTCGCTCTTGATCATCAGCAACAGTAGATGAAACGTCGACATCGATGTCGATATTGTCTTGGGCAATTTTATGTTCACTCATATATTCTTCCTCGTTCACCAGACTTGTAAAGTCAAGTTCGTGGTTCATGTTTAGATAAATGGTGCTCACCGATAAAATTGCAAGGCTTGTAGGCAAAGTCACACGCTTATCTGCGCAAAATAGTTATATCTATCTAAAGACTGCGAGTCATATTGTTATTCATAATTTTAAATATTAGGTGACATTCAATGTATACCCAGCATGGGTAAGAAGTGCGTAGCTAACACCTATTGGGTTCTGTGCGTAGGATTTGTGTGCAAAATAAGGTAAACTGACGCGCGTCTTAAACGGTGGTTTTAGCGTCAAGCGGTTTAGAGGCAAGGGTGATATCTATCGTCCATGAGATATTAATAGGTCTTAATCAGGCTATAGCAGACAGAATAAGAGGCAATATATGACCATCAATGCGGTACTGCTGGCAGTCATCATCATGCTAGGGCTGTCTTTGGCGCGTGTACACGTGGTACTCAGCTTATTAATCGGTGCGCTGGCAGGCGGACTCATCGCTGGTTTGGGTATGACCGATACTTTGAATGCCTTTCAAGAAGGTATCCGTAATGGCGCGCAAATTGCGCTGTCCTATGCGCTGCTTGGGGCGTTTGCGGTGGCAATCGCGCATTCCGGCTTGCCACAGTCACTGGCAGGGGCGGTGATCAAACGCATTGATGCGGGCGGCCCAAGTATAAAAGCAGGTGGCATGATTAAATACATGCTGTTTGCAGGTTTAATCACCATGAGCTGCTTTAGCCAAAACTTAATTCCTATTCATATTGCCTTTATTCCATTGCTGGTACCGCCATTATTGCTCGCCTTTAATCGTATGCACATCGATAGACGTTTAATTGCTTGTCTACTGACTTTTGGTCTTGTGACCACTTACATGTTTATTCCGTATGGCTTTGGCGATATTTATCTCAATCAAATCATGCTGAAAAACGTCGGTGAAGCAGGCATTGATATCAGTAACATCTCAGTTACCAAAGCCATGGCAATTCCGGCTTTAGGTATGTTCGTAGGCTTGCTCGTCGCCGTATTTATCAGCTACCGTAAACCGCGCCAGTATCAGCAGCTAGCAATTGATAAAGCTGCGCATGATGACGTGTTAGAGGGTGATGCGTTAAGCAAAACCGCAGCTAGTGCGCAAACACAAAGTAAGATGAAAACGTTGGTGGCGCTTGCCGCGATTGTGACGGCATTTGTGGTGCAGATGTATACCGACTCACTTTTGCTTGGCTCAATGTTTGGCTTTGGCGTCTTTATGGCGACGGGCGTCGTTAAATGGAGTGAAGCCGATACAGTCTTTAATGACGGTATCAAATTGATGGCAATGATTGGCTTTATTATGATTACCGCGCAAGGCTTTGCGGAAGTTATGAAAGCGACTGAGCAGATTCAGCCATTAGTTGATGGTGCCGCGTCATTATTCGCAGGTAATAAAGCGATAGCTGCATTTATTATGCTGTTAATTGGTTTAATTGTGACCATGGGTATTGGTTCGTCATTCTCAACGATTCCTATTTTGGCCGCAATTTATGTGCCGCTATGTATTTCGTTAGGGTTCTCGCCATTGGCAACCGTGGCGATTATTGGTACGGCTGGCGCGTTGGGCGACGCAGGTTCTCCAGCATCAGATTCGACTCTTGGACCCACCTCTGGTCTAAACATCGACGGTCAGCATGACCATATCAAGGACAGTGTGGTGCCGACATTCTTGCATTACAACATTCCATTATTGATATTTGGTTGGATTGCAGCGATGGTGTTGTAAGGTTGTAAAATACCTAAGTTATAAGATAATGAAAAAAAGACGCTTTTCTAAGCGTCTTTTTGGTTTTCAAAAAATCATTTAATTAGGAAAAATCTTAAGAAACCAATGTTATCTCTTCATTGTGTGAGCCTTGTTTAAAGTCTCTTATCCCTTTAGATAGAAGGTATAGAAAAAATAACTCAATCACAGGATCATAAATCCGCTCTAGTTTTAGATTGCCATTACTGTAGTCTATGATTGATAAACCAAATAAAACTAGCAAAATTAATAAGACTATAGGAGAAATTATGGCAATAAAGCTGTGAAAAAATATATTATTAGGCTGCCTTATTCGTTTTATTTCAATATAAGTTGTCAATGCAAAGGTATAAAATGCAACTAACGCAAAAGAAAAACTTCTCAGCTCGGCAATATCAAAATCATTGTAATCATAAATATAAGCAGCTGGTGTGAGAAACAACATAATTACCCAAAAGTAAAAGCAGACTTGTAATGAAGCGGGTGACATGAACTCTTTTTTTGCTTTATTCATGGTAGATTGAACCAATATTGTAATGATAATTATTTACAGTAATTGTATTTCATAATTTAAAAATAAACAATAGTCCATATCATGTAATATATCAAGAGGTTACTAATATAGTGGCTTTTCAATTGACCAGTTGGTTATTTCTTAGTTATCTGTACTTTTATCAAAATCTTTCAACTCACCATTCAAATTACTCAAAAATGCATCACCTTGCGCGAGCAACTCATTCAAGCGTTCTTCATTGACTAGCCGTGTCATCTCATCAGAGCTAAAAGGTTGCTCTTGACTGTAGTAACGCAACTCTCTAGCATCCTCGCTACCTAACGTTTGCAAATATTCATCCACACTATCTGCACTGGAATCAGCAGCGCTAGAGTCTTTTTCAAACTGTTTATCCTCTTTCATCTAAACCACCTTATGCCACTTGGCGTAATTAAGCCATCTAGTGGCACATCCCACGGTTGCCGCTGTAACTGTTCAACCACTTGAAAATCATAACACCAACCAATTTTTAACGGCTTTTTCGCCCCTGACCGATAGCCTTTACCTAACGTCGTATCATAAAAGCCGCCACCCATGCCCATACGATTACCGTTTAAATCTACCGCGACCAGTGGACAGATAATTACATCCAATTCACGTGCCCAAAGCAGTCGACGATGATGATTTTGCTTCATACCTAAGCTGTGAATACGCGTCGGTACATTTAACAGTTTCGACTGATAAATAGGTACAAAGCGCAGCTGTTTATCATCATCTCCCAATGAACCAACCACAGGCAAATAAGGTAAATAGCCTAAGCGTTGACACCAGTCCAGTATTGGCTGAGTGGGTAGCTCACCAAAGCCATCATAATATAGGCCAATTCGCGCATGTGCTGGTAATCGCTGCTGTAACTTCGTCAGATGCAAACTAGCTGCTTGTCCCATATTGCTACGCGCGCCATCACTTAACTGTCGACGCTGGCGGGTAAATTGCCGTCTCGGCGGATTGCTAACGGTAGATGTCTGAAACTCAGAATGTTTTAACTCAGGATGCATAGATAGACTATCCCATAATGTATTAAATTGATGATGGCTGTTGCTTGTAGAGAGCAGCAATGGCTATTTGTGAATATTCAACACGGTCTAGTCATGCTATCATAACGCCACTTTACAGCGTATTTTCCTTTATGTGCAGCGTGTGTTGCACTTTTTTCGCAGCAGCTATACAACAAACCATCAAAGAGGGTAGTTATGTCGACACAGAATCAGGCAACTCGTACCGAAAAAGATACCATGGGCAACGTGGAAGTCCCAGCTGACGCTTATTGGGGTGCGCAAACTCAGCGTAGCCGTGAGAACTTTAAAATCGGTGGCGAGACGTTGCCACGTCCAATGATTGAAGCAATGGCACTGGTCAAAAAAGCCGCTGCAATCACCAATGCAAGCCTAGAGCGTATCGACGCTGACAAGCGCGATTTAATCGTGCAAGCCGCTGATGAAATCATCAATGGTGGCCTAATCGATCAGTTTCCATTGGTTGTATGGCAGACGGGTTCTGGTACGCAGTCAAACATGAACATGAACGAAGTGTTGGCCAACCGTGCCAACGAAATTGCTGGTTCTGAGCGCGGCAGCTACACGCCGATTCACCCAAATGATCATGTCAATCATGCTCAATCTACCAACGACAGCTTCCCAACGGCGATTCGTGTTGCCGCTGCTCGTGAAATCAACAGCCTGCTTATCCCAGCGGTAAAAGCACTACGCGACACATTAGCGGCTAAAGCCAAAGAATTCGATAGCATTGTTAAAATCGGTCGTACGCATTTACAAGACGCCACACCTTTGACTTTGGGTCAAGAGTTTAGCGGCTATGTTAGCCAACTTGACCACTCATTGACTCGTATTGATAATGCACTACAAGGTCTATATGAATTGCCATTAGGTGGTACTGCGGTTGGTACGGGTCTAAACGCCCATCCTGATTACGCGGTAAAATCAGCTGAGCAATTATCAACCTTGTCTGGTCTACCATTTGTGACGTCACCAAATAAATTTGAAGCATTAGCCGCTCGTGATGCTGAAGTATTTGCTTCTGGCGCACTAAAAACCCTAGCGGGTAGCTTGAATAAAATCGCTAACGACGTACGTTGGTTAGCGTCAGGTCCTCGTTGTGGTCTGGGCGAATTGACAATTCCTGAAAATGAGCCAGGCTCTTCTATCATGCCGGGTAAAGTAAACCCAACCCAATCAGAAGCAATGACCATGGTTGTGGCGCAAGTCATGGGTAACGATGTCACTATCAGCATGGCTGGCGCGTCAGGTAACTTTGAGCTAAACGTTTATAAGCCAGTAATCGCATTTAACTTGTTGCAATCTATCAAGCTACTTGGTGATGCGTGCAATAGCTTTAACGAAAACTGTGCGGTTGGTATCGAGCCAGTAAAAGATAAAATCGATGACTTCTTGCATAACTCATTGATGCTGGTCACTGCGCTTAACCGTCATGTTGGTTATGAAAATGCAGCAAAAATCGCTAAGACTGCTTATAAAGAGAACAAGACTTTGAAGCAAGTTGCGGTTGAATTGGAGCTATTAACTGAAGCTCAGTTTGATGAGTGGGTTATTCCTGCTGATATGGTGAACCCTAAGTAAGCAGTAGATCAAATAATGACGTGCTACGGTGTCAGAATTGCTTAATGTACGAGCAGTACAATTTGCACTCGTCTTTCTGGTAGCAGTGTCATATTTGCTCCACTGAGAATTTATAAATAAAAAAGACCTTGTCACGTTATGCGGCAAGGTCTTTTTGCGTCAGAATTTTCAGCATTCAATGAAGTTGTTTAGGCTTACTTATCCGATGTCAAAACTTATATGTTTTTGATTTTGTAGCTATTGAAGAAAAGCACTATGGTACTGGAATTGAAATATTTATCTGCCAAATAAAACCAACCCAAATCAAAATAAAGATTAAAAAACAAGTTAAACTCAGTGGTTTACATAGCCCAGAAAACCATAATCTATCAGAATATATGACATTCTCGTATCTTTTTTTATTCTCTAATAGTAAGGAATAGCGTTGAATTTGCAGCTTGCAAATCAAGTCTTTTTCATGCTTTACATCTGTGTATAGATAAATAGCGCCCAGAACAATTCCAAGTGCATTTGCTGATATAGCAATCTTAAGTAAAATTAGTTGTTCTATTGATGGTAATGACATTTTAGATATTTGAGTGACGATCACTGAAAATACACCAGCTGCTATGGCGACAAGCCATTTCATCCATTCGTAGTCTTTTTCTTTTACTAGACTATTACGTTGAGCCATATCTCTTTCAAGCTTGTCAAGATGAGGCTTCAACTGCTGATAATGACTATAAAATTCAGGACTTGGATCATTTTTCATTATATGGTTGAATTGATCTTCTAAAGCCTTTAGTTCTTGCTGACTCACGATAACTCACTACCTTAGAGATAATATATATAATAGTATACATTTAAAGAGACTGAGTTATTATTTTTCTTATTACGCATATATTTTTAGAATTATATATTTTATCGTCTTGTTAGGCGCGTCCTGCATCTAAAGCTACTAAACAAGAAGACCTTGCCACATTACGCGGCAAGGTCTTTTTACTATTAAATATCCAAGCCTAGTTAGAACTTATAAAGCAAACCAAGCGTCGAAGTTGACTCAGTACGCGAGTCAACCATTGGGCTATCATATTGCTCATTTGGCAGATAGCTTAAGCTTTGATTGGCAAACAATGCCCAACGTTCATTGAAATCATAGTTGGCACTAATATTAACGTAAGGATTCAAGCTCGAATTAGACTTATAAGCGGCGACGCCAGTTTCCGCTGACTCTTTTTCACTGACGCCATAATAGTATTCATTATAGTCAGCATCGTTGTATTCAAAGCCAATGCTTGGATAGACTGTTAGCTTGTCTTTTGTAATTCTAGCAAGATACGTCAAACGAGCTGTGTTACCACCACTGCGATCTAAAACATCAGTCGCGATTTGAGCACGGAAACCACCGACGGGCGTGCGACGCAAATAAGTCAGGCCAGCAGCGACTGATGCTTCACGCTCATCAAGACCTTGTAATGCGCCTCTAGCATCATCAGGATCGAAATCGTTGCCAGCGAGCTGAGCATAAGCCGACAGCTGATTTTTGCCATCATTAATGATATAAGCACCCGCTTGGGCGCCGCGCACATAGAATCTATTGTTGTCATAAAAAGCGCCCGGCAACACACGTACATCGAGGCTGTCTTCCATATCGTAGGCTGAGTTGACGGCTATGACGTTGACGCCCACGCTTAATACAGCGTCTTGGTCAGTAGGTAAATTGTCCTTAAAAAGTGCAGCATTGGACATACTGGCGACACTAAATAACGCGGTAGCCGTTAATGCGCTAAGCATGACGCGCGTAGAAATATGAGGTAGCGCTACAGGTTTAAACATAATAGAGTCTCGTGAATGGATGAAATAATTGGGGGCAATTGTGTATAGTCAAGGAATTTTAGAATCGCTACAAGGCGACCGACCGCAGATAGTAAACTGAGTACATCTAGAGCGGGTAACACCGTAGCGGTTTAAAAGTGCTCTGACTGTAGCAAGAAGCGAGTAAGGAAAACCTAACCAATAAGCTGTTATCATGAACTATTTAGCAATGATAAATAACTATGAAAGTTTACTCAATGGTTTTTAATACTTGTAGTATTTGATCATGAATATCTTGCCACCACCAAATAAAGCCAATGCTAATCAGTAGCATCATTAGCCATGGTAGTAATTGCCAAATAAGGATAGATTTGGTCGGTGTTTCTTGTTCACTAAGGTGGCTGTGATTAGCATGAGTATTTAAGTGTGAGTTTACAGCAGAGTCGGGGTGGAAACTGCTGTTATTGTCAAAATCAGCATTATTAAAGTGCTCATTATTAGCAGAAGAATCAGTATCGCTGCTTACTGGAAAATTGATATAAGTCGTTCGATAATGGTCTTCATAAGTAGCTGGGTTAGGCATATTCTGTAGCGCTATTGTCATACGCTGACGGTAGGCGATTGCGAATGCCAGGGCAATCACTAAGCCAGTCACCGCGCCGCCAATATGCCCCGCATTATCAATACCCGGTACGGCAAAACCATAAACAAGGTTAATGCCCATGATAAATATCAAGCTCTTAAGGTTGAGTACCATGCCATTGACCGATATTTTAAACAGCGCAGCTATTAATAATGCCGCGCCGATACCCATGATGCCACCTGACGCCCCAGCCGATAGACCCGGTTGACCAGTTCCTTCTACAATACTATGCCACGTGACATAGTTATTCAGTAAGTTGCCTCCGATCGCCGCCAGTAAAAACAATGCCAAAAACTTGGCTGAGCCAAACATCGGCTCGGCAATCTGCCCAAAGAAATACATGGCAAATCCATTGAACAATAAATGCATCAAGCCAATGTGTAAAAAGGCACTGCTGACCAAGCGCCACGGCTCATCGCCCATGGTAAATGGCAATGCATTGGCACCCCATTTCAAGAGCGCCTCAGTCGATGGATTATTGGCATCGACGCCTGTCAGTACTTGCATGATGAATAACCCAATAAAGCTGGCTAGTAATAGGGTGGTGACAGGGGCTGTTTTTAATAATTGTTGAATGGTCATAAAGGTGAGATATCATTAGAATGTTATAAATAGAGTATAAAGGGTCTGGTCAAATAATGTCATACATCTGTATGACATTATGATTTGATGAGTAGGGCATGTCTTCAATTCAATCAATTACTCTCTAAATAGGCTAAACATGGCTAAATTTTGTTAAACATCGTCAAATAGCTTATCAATATCTCGATATTAACTGTGCTATCTTCCTTGTTTGACGGCAATTTATCTCATTTTTATCACCATTTTTAAAATGAGGATGCGCCCTAGTACTCTTAATAGTGGATAGTTTTAATGACAAATTTAACGATTAGCAACTTTGAGGTTCTCATAAGTGCATTTTACCAATATATCAGTGGTGACCTTATTGATATCGGTATGACCACAGAACGCCATCGATAGATCGCATTCTTTATGGATGATTTCCAGTGCACGGCGCACGCCATCTTCGCCATAAGCGCCCAGACCGTAAAGAAAAGCGCGACCAATCATCGTGCCTTTTGCACCCAATGCGCGCGCTTTTAGCACATCCTGACCCGAGCGAATGCCGCTGTCTAACCACACCTCGATATCGCTATTTTCAGCATGCACCGCTTGTACGATATCAGATAGCGCCGAGATGGAGGAGAGGGCGCCATCTAATTGACGACCACCGTGGTTTGAGACGACCAGTGCATCGGCACCGCTACGAGCAGCCATAATGGCATCTTCAGGTTCCATGATACCTTTAATAATTAATTTGCCACCCCACATATCTTTGATGCGTGCCACGTCATCCCAGCTCAAGCGCGGATCAAATTGCTCTTCCGTCCAAGCGGTGAGAGAAGATAAGTCGTCCACTCCTTTTGCATGACCGACGATATTGCCAAAGCTATGACGTTTGGTGCCCAGCATATTCATACACCACTGCGGCTTGGTCATCAAGTTGACGATATTGGCAAGTGTAGGTCTAGGCGGTGCAGACAAGCCATTTTTGATGTCCTTATGGCGCTGTCCCAGCACTTGTAAATCCGCGGTAAGAATCAACGCCGAACAATTGGCGTCTTTTGCCCGTTGAATGAGATTGGCAACGTATTCGTGGTCACGCATCACATATAGCTGAAACCAAAACGGCTTGCTAGTATGGGTGGCGATATCTTCGATAGAGCAGATACTCATGGTCGATAGCGAAAACGGCACGCCGAATTTTTCTGCTGCCCGCGCTGCATGAATCTCGCCATCCGCCCACATCATACCGGTAAAGCCAGTGGGCGCGATGGCGACGGGCATTTTTACCTCTTCACCAATCATCTGGGTTGCTAGACTGCGATTGTCCATATCTACCAATACCCGTTGGCGTAACTTGATACGGTCAAAGTCGGTTTCATTGCTACGATAAGTCGTCTCAGTCCATGAGCCTGAATCGACATAATCATAAAACATACGCGGTACTTTACGTTCGGCAACGCGGCGCAGGTCTTCAATTTCAGTAATTTTGCTCAAATTTTTCATTATGTTCTCACTACATCGTTTTTTTATTGTTGGTTTGCTATGTATGATTGCATGAAAAGTTGCTGCAAATCCATGACTGAAAATGGATAATTTAATCGTGTTGATGGTGTCAAAATCACCGGAATAGTGGTGGCAAATTCCATCATCAATGGTTCATCGAAATGAGCGATATCGACCTGTTGATAGGCAATCGGCTGTACGGCTTGAAATTGAGTCAGCACTTGCTTCGCGATGTCGCACAAATGACAGCCAGACGTTCCAAGTAGCCACCATTTATCATTATTTTCAGCATAACCAAGATCGGGGTTTGCAGCAACCATACGTTCCCGTAAGGCTTTTATATTATTATCATCGTACATATTTATTCTCTTGTCTTAATACTTGTCACAAAGTTTCGGTTGTTAGGACTTCGATTGCCAGCATAAATACTGCCTGATCTTGTTTACGTAGACTCTATGGCATGATAAAGAAGTGGGGTAAATAATGACAGCGATTGTGAGATTAGGTAAGATGACCTGCTGTTTTTAATTACTGGCTCTTCAGCTCATCTTATCTTATTACCTTTTCAATCACTTGGATATCGCGCATGGCAAGTTTTGGCAAATTTTTCAAACGATTATTGATGGCAATCATGCTATTGGTCGTCGCATTTCATGTATTAGTCGCTGGGCTACTATTAATTTGGAAAACGCAGCCGATTAATAACAGCATGTTTATGCTGACTCATCGTTTGACGGGTGGTACTGTCACCCAGACTTGGGCTGAATACGATGCCATCGCAAAATCTGCCAAACAAGCCGCGATAGTGAGTGAGGATTCGACATTTAGTCAGCACAATGGTTTTGATTTCAAAGGCATTGAAGCGGCACGTAAGAAAAATGAAGAGACGGGTAAGATGTCCGCTGGTGGTTCAACGATTACCCAGCAGCTAGCAAAAAACTTATTTTTGACCTCGCATCGCTCGTATGTTCGTAAAATTGAGGAAGCGATTATCACTGTCATGATTGAAACATTATGGGACAAGCAGCGTATCTTGACCGCTTATCTCAATGTGGCAGAGTTTGGCAATGGTATTTATGGTATCGAAGCAGCAGCTCAGCACTACTTTAATAAGTCTGCTGCCAAGCTGAACCGTGATGAATCAGCCTTACTTATTGCTATGTTAACCAATCCAAAATACTACGAAGACAATCAGGGTGATAGACGTTTACGCAATAAACAACGTATTATCAAAAAGCGAATGAGCAATGCGGTGTTACCACAATCAGCTTAATGGATTGTACCTAATACTATTTAACAAATAGCGCCGTGTTTTTGAATGATAGTTTTAAGTGACGGTTTTAAGCGATAGTTTTAAGTGATAGTTTTAAGTGATAGTTTTAAGTGATAGTTTTGAATGGCAGTTTCGAGTAGTAATGAATGAAGAAAGAACCCTGATAAATTTCTTAGTGAAAAAGCAATTATAAAAGACAATTGGTATTGAAGATGATGGCATATCGATAACGCAAAGGAGTAGTGACGTGATGGATGTGAATAATAAGCAGGACACTGATAGCAATAATACAGTGATAGCAGTTGATAATAAAAGCCATACAGAGAGTCGCAATGACAATTTAACTGAGGTTGCATGGCAGCGTTCAGAAGACGGCAGCTATTCACCCAGCAGTTATATCAATCGCGACTTATCTTTATTACAGTTTCATTTACGTGTCTTAGCGCAGGCGGCAAGTCCTCGTCATCCGCTACTTGAGCGCTTGTTTTTCTTGATTATTTTCTCATCGAATATCGATGAGTTTTTTGAGATTCGTGTCGCAGGTATTATGCAAAAGCTCAATATGGGTGATGTCTCGACCAGTGTTCATGGCATGCGTCCCAGTGAGGTGCTGAATGAGATATCCACCGTAATGCACGATGCCATCGCTGAGCAGTATCGTATTCTCAATGAAGATATCTTACCAGCACTGGCGCTTGAGGATATCCGTTATCTAAAACGCGATGAGCTAAATGCTGAGCAATCGGCATGGATGAAGCGCTACTTCACTGAGCAAGTATCGCCAGTGTTGACACCGATTAGTATCGATCCAGCGCATCCGTTTCCGCGTTTGGTCAATAAGAGCTTAAACTTCATCGCTACCTTAGAAGGTAAAGATGCCTTTGGTCGTGATATCAATCTAGCGATTGTGCCCGCACCGCGCAGTTTGCCGCGCGTAATTCGCCTGCCTGATGAGCTGACAGGTGGCAAAGAACACCATGTCATGCTCTCAGCTATTATCCATGAGCATATCGGTGAGCTGTTCCCTGGGATGAGTGTGACTGGCTGCCATCAGTTTAGACTGACGCGCAATGCCGATTTAGATTTGGCTGATGATGTTGAAGATATTGCTAAGGCTCTGGAGGGCGAGCTAGAAAACCGCCGCTTCGGTGATAAAGTGCGGCTAGAAGTCACAACCGATTGTCCAACGCCTATCAGTGATTATTTGCTCAATGAATTTGAGCTGCATGACAATCAGCTGTACCGCGTCAATGGTCCTGTCAACTTAACGCGCTTATTGTTTGATTTCAATATTCCAGCGCTGCGCTATCAGCCCTTTACCCATGTAGTGCCAAAAGAGTTCCGCCGTGAGATGGATAAGCTGGACAAAGCAACCAGTATGTTTGCCGCCATGCGTAAAAGCGATGTGCTGGTGCATCATCCTTTTCATGCATTTTCACCGATTATCAATCTGCTTTGGCAAGCGGCGAGCGATCCAAAAGTGTTAGCGATTAAGCAGACATTGTACCGCTCAGGCACCAATTCAGAAATCGTTAAAGCATTGGCTGCTGCTGCTCGTAATGGCAAAGAAGTGACTGCCGTCATCGAGCTGCGTGCGCGTTTCGATGAAGCCTCTAATATCGCCGTCGCCAATTATTTGCAAGAAGCGGGTGCGGTCGTTGTTTACGGGATTGTCGGCTATAAAACCCACGCCAAGCTGATGCTTATTGTGCGCCGTGAGGATGATAGAATTCGCCGCTATGTGCATTTAGGGACGGGCAACTATCATGCCGCCAATGCCAAAGTTTATACCGATTATGGTTTATTTAGCGCAGATCCTGATATCTCAGAGGATGTACATAATATATTTCAAGAGCTGACGGGAATGGGTAAGCCTGCCAATCTCAAAAAGCTGCTGCATGCGCCTTTTACCTTGCATGATAAGTTGATAAGCTTTATCGATGATGAAATTGCTCATGCAAAAGCCGGCAAGCGCGCTCATATTATCGTTAAGGTTAACGCTTTAACCGAACGTCGATTGATTAGCAAGTTATATGATGCCTCGCAAGCAGGCGTCAAAATCGAGCTCATTTTACGCTCCATGTGTTGTTTGCGTCCGCAAGTAAAAGGTCTGTCAGAAAACATTACTGTACGCTCTGTTATCGGGCGTTTTTTAGAGCATACGCGTGTTTATTATTTCTATAATAATGGCGACGAGCGCTTATATTGTGGTAGTGCAGACTGGATGGATCGTAATTTATTCCATCGCGTCGAAGTGGCGTTTCCAATCGAAGACAAAAAACTGTTTAAACAAGTATATCAAGACGGTCTACTTAACTATCTGAAAGACAATACCCAAGCGTGGATACTTAGCGGTGATGGTGTTTGGCAGCAGCTGCAACCAGCCGCAGGTGAAACGCCGCATACTGCTCAAGAGTATTTATTAAAAGTGATTAATGGCGTTGACGCATCAAGCTAGCTTAATATTTCAACGACATCTTCAAAGCGGTAAAGACGTTTTTACAATCAATAAATATCAAGCAAAAAACCAAGTATAGAGTATTCTCTATGCTTGGTTTTTTTTGGACAAACGATTTGTCTAAGTTACAAACTGTCTTGTAACCTCACATTTATTCACATATTGATACGGCAGCACACTGGTGCAATCCGTTATCTCATCCTTATAATCAAGGTCAGCCCTTACGCTATTATTAAACGGATTTGATGGTTTAATAAACCATTAGCACTCTAGTAATTCATGCAAAATTGATCGTATGACGATAAAGAGCAGGGACTGCATAAATCAGCGAATTATAAAAATAGGAAACACCTTATGAGCAATACCGATAACGACACATCAGATATCAAAAAAGCTGCTGAGCAAGCAGATAGTCAGCAAATTGCGCGGAATCTCAAAGATAATAAAGGGGTTGATGTGCCTGAGGCATTAAATAAAGACGAGCAAACTTCTTTTATTGAAGATGATTTACGTACGGATAAATGATAAATAAGCTGTGACATGAATATTCGGATTAACTTATTTTATCTATTAATGACATATTGATGCGAGGGATCTGCAATGCCAAATAATACCCATCCAAATCACGAAGAAGCGGTACCAGTTCGCGATCCAGCCGCCTTACGCCCAGACAATGCACAAGACAGTTATGAAGGTCGTAAGCACGAACCTAATATCGATGGTCCACAACAAGAGTCGCAAGAAACCGACGAGATATATGTTGACCCTCGTAAAGAAGAGAATTTACCCGCTGGTGGCAAGAACGTCGCAGATTTGAATGCCTATGACCTAAGCCAAGAAGGCAATGAATAGTATAAATTGCCGGCTAGGTTGAGATGGGTATTAAATTAGTCTCACCATTTGCTAAACCGCCATCAAAACTTTAAGCAGTTGCCAAAACACGAATAACAATAATAAGGAGATAGCCATGCAAACCAACGATCCAGCACTCACCAAGACACGCATCAGTGAAAATGATGACTCAATCAATAGTCATGATTCTGCTAATAGCTTCTCTAGTAGTCCTACTTCTAATGAGCATAGTGATGCTGATAGTGGCATTGAAAAGAACATCACTGAAAATAAAGGAACGGATACTTTTAAAGAAGGCGTCGTCAACTCAGAGCATATCAATGATAATGACAACCCTGCACGTCAGCCTGGTCGCCGAGACCAAGAAGGTAACGCCTTTGATGATGGCGTGAATGAGCATACGATGGTTAGCGAGACATCCAAAAGTGAAGGTATTAACAACATGAATCGTTATGCAAATATCGATAATGCCCAAACGCGAGTGTTAAATCCTGATGAAAAAGATTAATAGCTTTTTATGAAAAATTGATTAAATACAGATTTTTTATCTTTATAGAATGATTATGATGATAATAATAAGGAGTAATGATGAATACGCCAGATGACAAGGCTGTCAACCAAGAAGACCGTCAGTTAAGAGATGCGAACGATAACCATGGTATCGTACCTGATGATGCGCTACAAAAAGTCAATCCAGCAGCAGCAGAAAGGGCAACCGATGATCACGATCCTCATCATGTTGCGAAGGATAGTAAACAGTATGACAGCTCATTAATGAAAGATGATAAATAACCATTCATTTTTCTATAACGAAGTTCAAATAAAAGGCTAATAAGTGAATTAGAAGACCAGAGGATGAAGCTTGGTTAGTTACTTCACTTATTGTCTGTATAATTTTTATTGTATAAGAGAGTATCTAATCGAAAATGATACCTAATATTATGTATTTAAGCAGGTGTGCCGCTATGAAAGCGTAGCTCATGATCTGGGCTAGAAATTAGTTCTGCTTCTACTTCTTTGAAAAATGCGACACGCTCGTCAATATCATCCTCAGACAGTGATTGAGCCAAGGCTAAATAATCCTCAAAGTGACGACTCTCCGACTTAAGTAAGTAGCGATAATACTTTGCCAAACGTTCGTCGTCGATGACCTCAGCAAGGGCGGCAAAACGTTCACAAGAGCGTGCTTCGATAAATGCGCCAATTATCAATACATCAACCATCGCTGCTGGCTCATAAGTACGTTTGTGTTTTAGCATGCCTTTGGCATAACGTCCGGCACTCAGATATTTCCATGCCTGACCACGGTCATTCATAATACCTAAGACCTGCTCATAATGCAGCATTTCTTCACGTATCAATTGCGCCAATTTACGCTGCAAATCATAAGAAAACTCATAGCGGAATATGAGATTCATGGCAGTGCCAGCGGCCTTTTTTTCGCAATTGGCATGATCTTGAATGATCAGCGGCACATTCGCAATCGCCGCATCAACCCAAGCTTGTGTTGTGCGCGCACCCAAAAAATTATAAACAGCAGATAGGTCAACCTTAATCGGGGTGCGTAGCTTTGCGATATCGACATCGTCCTCATCTATCTCGTCTTTTACTATACTAGGTTCTTCTATATTGCTGTCTTTCATAACTTTGTCGTTACTGTTCTTGGTTCTTATATCTTCTTTATTCATAGTTTTTGCCATAATCGAACGTTTAAAAGGTCTTTTTCTAATATTAAATAGATAACAGTTAAGCATAAATCCGTGAGGTAATGATTACTGACAGTTTGTCTATGCGATATCAGGTACTAATCAATGAGTACTAATAAAGCCTCTTAGCGCCTGTGTCACATAGGTTATCATTATAATACAACCCCAGTATTTATTTAATGAATGATGTTTTCTTGTTTATTTCTTTATTTGATAGTAGGATGATATTTTGCTTAAGCGCTATTTTGCCTTACTATTGATGTGTCGCTATATTGTGTTGTCGCAGTGATGATGCTTGCCAATGTTATGCAGTTGAAGCCGTTTACAGTAGGTGCAAGGCAACCGAGCTCAAATCATACACTGAGCACGTTAAGCAAGGTTGATACCATCATCCGTTATAAATGCTTTGACCATGCTAATGGCTAATGGCTAATGCGGCAAGAATATAGGTTAATAGCATAGCATAAATAGTTAATTCGCTATTCACCACAAGCTTGTATGATATATCAGTAGGTTTGCTTAGTATTTCATCTAAATTTGGAATAGATGTCTAAGACCGACAATGTGTAATCATTGCGGTAGCAACTTCGTATTCACACCCCTCACGAACAGATAAGGATAACAACATGAGCCAGTCTTCTAACGCTAATCGTATTCAAAAAGGCATTCTTGCCATCGACCAGCAATTGTATGACTTTATTGAAAACGAAGTGCTGCCGAAAGTCGGTGTTGATTCAGATAGTTATTGGTCAGGTTTTGAAAAAGTCATTAAGGAGTTTACGCCGCGCAATAAAGCATTGCTTGCAACTCGTGACAAGATTCAAGCGCAGATTGACCAGTGGCACCTGCAACATCCTGCCAAAGACGGCAACATTGATTATCCTGCTTACAAAGCATTCTTACAAGAGATTGGCTATCTGTTGCCAGAAGGCGATGATTTTAAAGTTAGCACAGAAAATGTCGATGACGAGATTGCTCATATTGCAGGCCCGCAGTTGGTCGTACCAGTACGTAATGCGCGCTACGCATTGAACGCAACCAACGCTCGTTGGGGCAGCTTGTATGATGCTTTATATGGTACTGACGTTATCAGTGACGAAAATGGTCAAGAAGCAAAAGGTGGTTACAACCCAACTCGCGGTGCTGCTGTCGTTGCTTATGCCAAACAATTCCTAGATGAAAACTTTGCCTTGGTGTCAGGTTCATATAACGATGCAACCGGCTTTAAAGTGGTCGATGGTAAGCTTGAAATTGTCCAAGGTGATAGTAGTACTGAGCTAAAAGATGCCGAAAAATTCGTTGGTTTCGTCGGTGATGCAGAAAGCCCAACGGGTATTTTATTAAAAAACAACGGTTTGCATGCAGAAATTCAAATAGATGCCAACCATCCAGTCGGTAAAGACGACCCTGCACATATCAAAGATGTGTTGCTAGAGTCAGCTATTACGGCAATTCAAGATTGTGAAGACTCAATCGCTGCCGTCGATGCAGAAGAAAAAGTGGAAGTGTATCGCAATTGGCTTGGTCTCATGAATGGTGACTTGCTAGAAACCTTTGAAAAAGGTGGCAAAACCCGCACACGTCAGCAAAATCCAGATCGTGAATACACTACCCCAGATGGTGGTAAGCTTATCCTGCCAGGTCGTTCGTTATTGCTGATTCGTAACGTCGGTCACCTCATGCAAAACCCTGCAATATTGGTCGACTTGGGTGATGGTCAAGAACAAATATTTGAAGGCTTAATGGATGGCTTGATTACACCACTATTAACGCTCAATGACCTTAAAGGTAAAAATGCGCTATCGAATTCACGTAAAGGTTCAATGTATATCGTTAAACCAAAAATGCATGGTCCTGAAGAAGTCAAAATGGCCAACGATTTATTCAATGCAGTAGAAGACTTATTAGGATTAGAGCGTAATACCATCAAAATCGGTATCATGGATGAAGAGCGCCGCATGACAGTCAACTTGAAAGAAGCCATCCGCCAAGCGAAAGAGCGCGTCATTTTCATTAACACAGGTTTCTTAGATCGTACCGGTGATGAGATGCATACCAGCATGAATGCAGGTCCATTTGTACCTAAGGGTGAGATGAAGTCACAAGCATGGCAGCCAGCCTACGAGCAGTGGAACGTTGATATCGGTTTAGAGACTGGTTTACAAGGTGTTGCTCAGATTGGTAAAGGCATGTGGGCGAAGCCTGACGAGATGAAAGAGATGATGGACACCAAAGCTGCACATCCTAAGTCTGGAGCCAGTACCGCATGGGTACCGTCACCAACAGGGGCAACCTTGCACAGCATGCACTATCATCAAGTGAGTGTTGCTGATGTTCAAGACAGCCTAAAATCACGTGAGCGTGCCAGCTTAGACGACATTTTGACCATTCCATTAGCAAAAAATACTAATTGGACAGATGAAGAGAAACAACAAGAGCTTGAAAATAACGCTCAGGGCATCTTAGGATATGTTGTGCGTTGGGTAAACCAAGGCGTTGGTTGTTCTAAAGTACCGGATATCAATGATGTTGGTCTAATGGAAGACCGTGCAACTTTACGTATCTCAAGCCAACACATTGCCAACTGGTTGCATCACGATGTTGTGAGTGAGCAACAAGTGATGGATACGATGAAGCGTATGGCAAAAGTAGTTGATGAGCAAAATGCAGGCGATAGCGACTATCAGACGATGGCAGATAGCTTTGACCACTCTTATGCATTCAAAGCGGCCTGTGACTTAGTGTTTAAAGGTCGCGAGCAGCCGAGTGGCTATACTGAGCCATTATTACATCAGGCACGCCTTGATCTAAAAGCAGGCTGCTAATATTGCGCAGGTTAATATTAGAATATGGCATACTTGACATTCTATTATGATACTGTCATGACTAAATGAGGCTTCTTCTTGGCTTTTATACTTAATAAGAAGTCTGTGATAGCCATTGACTAAGGTTATAGTCTGGACACAAGAGCAGTGAAAATACCTTTTTTACTGTTCTTGTAGCAATTTTTCGATCTCAATTGTGACTGTCAGTATGTCATAAACCACATTTATTATTTTTTATTAGCCGTACTTGTTAATGAACAAGTACGGCTTTATTTTTGTTAATCAAAGAGTATTCATTACGATAGTTTCAAGTTCTTGGTAATTATATTAATCAATAATATCTTTATCTATTTGAGCAGATAGGGATTTTTTTACAATGAACCACATTCTATAGTAGATATGGTGTTCAACAAATACTGGGTTTAAAAATCTAAAAAAAATGTTGCAAATTATGTCAAAGTTGTTATGCTTGTATTCGAAGTATGAGTTTGGTAACGGATGTTACGCAACGGAGCGATAAAGACCTAAGATTACATGGCATTTACTTTTTAATCCCAGTTATGTAAGTCATTGTTTTTTTCATCTTACTGTAATAGAACTTCGCCACACTTGTTTCTGACTAATCTCGGTAGCCAGTTACACATTATATCTTTGAGGATTTGTGACGATACCATTATGAGCACCAGCTAATAATAGCTAGCTTATTACTAAAATTGTAAAGTGGAGATACCCCATGAAAAAACTACTTTTAGCTACAGCAGTTGCTGCCTTATCTGTATCTGCAGCCAATGCAGCACCAACTGTTTATGGTAAAGCATTCTTAGCTGCCGACTACGTTAATGCTGAATATAATTCAGTTGGTAATGTAAATGACTTTGATGAAGATACAATAGAAATCAACTCTCATTCTTCACGTTTAGGTTTCAAAGGCTCTGAAGCCATGACTGCTAATACTGATGTTATTTATCAATTAGAGTATGGCACAAGCATCGATGGTGATAATGATACTTTCTCTAACCGTGATACATACCTAGGTATTAATAACAAGCAATTCGGTGAGTTCCGTGTTGGTAAAAACCAATCTAGCCTAGACAAAATTAACAACGTTGTTGTTAACGAAGGCTATTGGGATAACATGGGTACGAATGAAATGGAAGACGACGTTGTTGAAGCGTTGAATATGGCTGATAGTGGTCGTATTAATAGCTCAGTGATCTGGGCTGCACCAAAATACAATAACCTACCATTAGAATTGTATGCTATGTATAGCTCTGATGATGATAATTTCAACAATGATGCGGGCTTCGGTGTTGCAATGATGTTTGACCAAGGTACAGGCTTCACTGCTGGTGTGGCTTATGATAAAGACCAAAACATCAATGGTGATATCATCCGTGGTACGGCCACTGTAGACTTAGGAAAATACATCGCAGCCCCTATAACACTCGGTGCTTTGTATCAGGTTGCAGATTATGACTTTACTGGTTCTGAAAAAGAAAAAGGTCTAGTTGTGAGTGCTCAAATGGCGCTAGCTAACTTTGCACGTCCAGCTTCTATTTACACTCAGTACAACAAGACTGACAATCTAGCTGGTATTGATAACGCTGAATCAGATCAGATCGTTGTTGGCGGTAAGTACTTCTTTAAAGACAATATCATCATGCATGCCTATGCTGGTATGAACAATGCTGATAACGTTAATACTATGTATAACACTGGTGTTAAAGATCCTATTACTAATAAAGACATACTTGCCAAGGTAAAAGGCGATGCTGAAGTATTCGTAGTTGGTACTGGTCTAGAATACAAATTCTAATCTAAGCATTAGAATCTGATTATAAAAACTCATCCTTCGGGGTGAGTTTTTTTTGTTATATCCTTTTTGAGTGGGTAGTGCGTTATAATAGCTAAGTACTAAAACTTGAATGTTTCAAAGAGTTTATGCTTTTGCCCTATATTTTTTGACGTATTTTTAGTAAAATCCTTCTTTACCAATTACCGACAGAGTACTATGACCAAGTTTATATTTGTGACCGGTGGGGTAGTGTCCTCACTAGGAAAAGGTATCACCGCAGCCTCTCTTGCAGCGGTCTTAGAAGCCCGTGGCGTGACCGTCACGATGACCAAGATGGATCCGTACATCAACGTCGATCCAGGTACGATGAGCCCATTCCAGCATGGCGAAGTATTCGTCACCGAAGATGGTGCAGAGACTGATTTAGATTTGGGTTACTATGAGCGCTTCTTACGCCATTCAAAAATGAGTAAGAGCAATAACTTTACTAGTGGTCGTATCTATCAAAACGTCTTGAATAAAGAGCGCCGTGGTGAATATCTTGGTGGTACAGTACAAGTTATTCCACATATCACTGATGAAATTAAGAGTAAAATCTTAGCCAGTGGTGAAGGTTATGATATCGCTATTATTGAGATTGGCGGTACGGTTGGTGACATCGAATCGTTACCATTTATGGAAGCCGTCCGCCAAATGCAAGTAGAGCTTGGTCGCAATAGAGCCATGCTGATGCATTTGACGCTAGTTCCTTACATTGCTAGTGCAGGCGAAACCAAAACCAAACCAACGCAGCATTCAGTAAAAGAGCTACGTTCTATCGGTTTGCAGCCTGACATATTGATTTGCCGCTCTGATCACCACATCTCGCAAGACAACCGTCGCAAAATAGCGTTGTTCACCAATGTGGAAGAGCGTGCAGTCATTATGTGTGAAGATGCGCAAAGTATTTATCAAATACCACGCACGCTTCATGAGCAGGATCTTGATGATTTGATCTGTGAGCGTTTTGGTTTAGATGTACCAGAAGCAGATTTGAGTGATTGGGACAAAGTGGTTGAAGCGCAGCTTAATCCTGAAATGAGCCTTACGGTAGCGATGGTTGGTAAATACGTCGAGTTACCTGATGCTTATAAGTCGATCAACGAAGCACTGCTGCATGCTGGTATCACTCATAAAGCCGATGTCAAAATTGACTATGTTGATGCTGAGCGTCTAGAAGACGATGATAGCTTATTGGCGCAGCTATACAATGCCGATGCCATCCTAGTACCGGGTGGTTTTGGTGAGCGCGGTACCAATGGTAAGATAAAAGCCATCACTTATGCTCGTGAAAACAACGTGCCATATTTAGGTATTTGCCTTGGTATGCAGCTAGCAGTGATTGAATACGCGCGTAATGTACTCAAAATCGATGCCAACTCTTCTGAGTTTGATCGCAAAACGGCAGAGCCTATCATTGGTCTCATCACTGAGTGGTTAGATGAGCGAGGCGAATTACAGATTCGTAGCGATGACTCTGACCTTGGTGGCACTATGCGTCTAGGCGCGCAGCAAGCCGAACTGGTTGCTGGCAGCAAGCTTAGCCAAATCTATGGTGCCAAAAATATCACTGAACGTCATCGCCATCGTTATGAGATGAACAATCGCTATATCGAGCCATTAGAGCAAGCAGGCATGACCATATCTGGTTATTCTGCCAAGCAGCATCTAGTAGAATCGGTCGAGATTGCTGATCATCCTTGGTTTGTCGCCGTACAGTTCCATCCTGAATTTACCAGCTCGCCACGCGGTGGTCATCCACTGTTCAACAGCTTTGTAAAAGCGGCTAAGAACTATAACGAAAACAAATAATCGTTAACGTATAAAAATTTACATTTATAAAAAAGACTGATCTTCGGATTGGTCTTTTTTTGCGTTTAATTTTATGACTGTGGCTATGAATAAGATTGTTTTTAAGCAATAAACATGACAATTTTTTTAATGGTTGGTCAGCAATTACGCTTAACCCCTTTTTTTACTGAGTCTATCGGTTACAATATGGGAGAGAAATATTAATAACAATAAAGAGGGCAACGACTTCATGGAACATTTATCAACAGCGCAATCACATATCAAACTTACTACGCCAAATGGCAATACTCTTAATATCGGTAACGACCAACCATTTGTGTTATTTGGTGGTATGAATGTTTTGGAATCAAAGGAATTGGCGTTCGAGATTGCGGAGCAATATGTCGAAATATGTCAGCGTTTGGGCATTGGCTATGTCTTCAAAGCCAGTTTTGATAAAGCCAACCGTTCAAGCCTGCACTCATATCGAGGTCCTGGATTAGAGCAGGGTCTTGATTGGCTGGGCCAAATCAAAGAAAAATATCAAGTCCCTATTATCACGGATGTCCACGAACCTTATCAAGCGGCACCCGTCGCTGAAGTCGCAGATATCATTCAATTACCAGCATTCTTATCACGTCAGACAGATTTAGTACACGCTATGGCGAAGACAGATGCGATTATTAACATCAAAAAAGCACAGTTTTTAGCGCCGCATGAGATGCGTCATATCGTTAACAAATGCCTTGAAGGCGGTAACGATAAGTTGATCCTTTGTGAGCGCGGCAGTGCCTTTGGTTACAATAATTTGGTCGTTGATATGCTTGGTTTTGATACCATGAAGCAGATGGATATCCCCGTATTTTTTGATGTGACGCACAGTTTACAGCAGCCAGGCGGCCGTAGCGATAGTGCGGGTGGACGCCGTGAACAAATCACAACCTTGGCACGAGCAGGGATGGCGACAGGATTGGCAGGGTTGTTTCTAGAAGCGCATCCAAGCCCAGAGACTGCAAAATGCGATGGTCCGTGTGCGCTACGTATGAGCCAGTTAGAGCCGTTTTTGCGTCAGCTGAAGCAAATTGATGATTTGGTTAAAGGCTTTGAGGTGTTAGATACCCATTAATGTATTCACAGACAATAAGAGGCTGAGATCATGGCGATGCAAACAGCAACAGTCAGTATCGAAAATATCGATGATGATGAAGGGTTAAAGAGTGTGATGACAGCGCTGAAAAATATCACAGGGGTGACGGCCATCGAGCTTGATCCTGATAATAATGTTGCCACCATACGTTATGAAGATACAGACACCAGTATCCATGCGTTTACGGCGGCAATCAGTACGGTCGATTATGTGACCCAGCCGTTTCCTCTTGATGCACCGCAAAACCCACGTCATGATGATTAGACGTTATTCTAAAATAAGCGCTATTGTCTGTCACTTAGGCATAAATTCACGGTTCTATTATTTACGGTTCTATTAATAAAGTGATAATCAAAGAGCCTTGTTGTTAACCGTGATAGGGCTTAAGCTGGTTGAGTGCTATTTTTATAACGTCTTAAAAGATAGCCGTCTTAAAAAGACAATTATAAAAGCAATTCTTTAATAAAAGTATTTACCTATAAAAACTCAGTTACAAAAATAAGGAGCCTCTCATGGCAAACCAAACACGTATTATTAAAATTGATGGCATGACTTGCGGTGGCTGTGTGGCCAGTGTGCATAACGCTACTGCCGATATCGATGGCTTAGACGATATCAGTATTGAGCTGGCAGATAATCAAGCGACGGTTACTTTTGATGATAGCAAAACCAGTGTAGAGACAATTGCTGCTGCTATCGACGATGCAGGCTTTGATGCCACTGTTGCTAATGCTTAACCTGCTTCATTTGTATTAAAAAACCGGCTATCAAGGCTGGTTTTTTAATGGTTAAAAATTATTGATAGTAGCGTACTCATTATTCAGTACGACCATACCAATATCAAATTTTAAAGTGTGCTATTTGTTTGACTTAGATATTCCATCCACTGAGTTGCTGTCCTAGCTCAGACGACTTTATAACGCCATAACGCATAAACGCCATACCGAGTTTTATTTATGAATGATATTACCCAAACCGACAATCATGACGCCTACGATGTAAAAACTGACATTCAATCCAATACGCCGCTCGCGCCGCAGCGTGCACACTTGCAGCTAGCAATTGAGGGGATGACGTGTCAAGCCTGCGCCTCGCGAATTGAGAAGGTGCTCAACAAAAAGCCGTCGGTATACGAGGTGAGTGTAAATTTCGCTGGCGAGACCGCGAATGTTGATTATGATCCGACCCAGACAACGCCTGAACAAGTGACAGAATGGGTAAATAAAACAGGCTTCGTTGCCAATTTGCAGGCGGCCGATAGTTTGTTTGCAAAAACAGACGAAGATACCGCGACTCAGTACCCATGGCGCTTGATTGGGTTATGGGTTTGTTTGGTGCCATTTTTAGTTGGTATGGCAGGCATGCTCGTTGGTCAGGGTATGGCGTGGATGCCGCCGATTTGGACTCAATTTATATTAGCGACCATTGTACAGTTTGGATTTGCTTTACCATTTTACAAAAGCGCTTGGGCGTCGATTAAAGGTGGTCTTGCTAATATGGACGTGCTAGTCGTCATCGGTACCGTGACTATTTGGGCGTATTCAACATATCTGTGGCTGACCCATGGCGATGGCACTTTAAACAGTTTGCTGCAAAGTGGTCATGCTGGTGGTCAAGGTGCGGATGGCAGTCCTGCGGTGTATTTTGAAGCAGGCGTCATGGTCATTGCTTTTGTGCGTACGGGTAAGTATCTAGAAGAGCGCACCAAAAAACACAGCCTAAATAGTATCGATTTATTATTGTCCTTAACGCCCGATGAAGTCGAACAACAGCAACCTAATGGTGATTTTCATAATGTTGCTCTTAAAGACGTGCAAGTTGGTGATATTTTGCGTGCCAAGCAAGGCAGCCGCGTCGCAACGGATGGGATAGTTATCGATGGTGCTGGCTGGTGTGTCGAGAGTCATTTAACCGGTGAGTCGGTACCGCTTAAAAAAGAAGTGGGAGATAAATTATTGGCAGGGGCGTTGGTTGAAAATGGCAGCTTGTTATACCGCGTCAGTGCCAAAGGTAGTGATACAAAGCTTGGTGATATGGTACAAGCCCTCAGCGATGCCCAAGGCTCAAAAGCCAATTTAGCCCGTCTTGCCGATAGAGTGACGGCAGTATTCGTCCCAGTCGTCGTTGCCATTGCGCTTATCACCTTTGGGGTGACGTGGTGGCTGACTGGGATGATGGATACTGCCTTGATGCATGCCGTCTCGGTGTTGGTCATTGCATGTCCTTGTGCCCTAGGTTTGGCAACGCCAGCCGCTATCATGGCTGGTATGGGCGTTGCTGCTCGTCATGGTGTCTGGTTCAAAGACGCACAAAGCCTTGAAGCGGCAGGCAACATCGATACAGTAGTGCTCGATAAAACAGGTACTTTGACCATTGGTAAGCCGACTATCGTGGACCATGTGATGGTGGATAAATCGATCGCAGTCGATGATGTGTTACAAATTGCCGCAAGCGTTGAAGCACATGCCAGTCATCCGCTAGCAACAGCATTGGTTAACGCGGCTACTGAGCGAAATTTGCCGTTGATGAATATGACTGATATCAGTGTCATTAAAGGCGCTGGTATACAAGCCAATATTGAAGGTTTGGGTGTGGTAAAAGTCGGTACCGCAGAGTTTGCTAATTTAACACTGCCTAAGCTGATGCCAAAGGTATGGCAAATTGCCAGTACCGTTGCCGTTAGTATTAATGAGGAAGCTTTGGGTGCTTTTGCCCTAGCTGATGACTTAAAAGTAGATACTCCAAAGGCTATTACTGCGCTGCAAGACGCAGGTATTAATGTCATTTTGATGAGTGGTGATAAGCAGTCTGTGGTCGATCATGTGGCAGGGCAGCTGGGTATTGAGCAAGCTTATGGTAAAATGAGCCCACGTGATAAGGCCAGTCAAATTGCCTTGTTGCAAACGGCTGGTCATAAAGTTGCAATGGCAGGTGATGGTGTCAACGATGCGCCAGCGATGGCAACTGCCGATGCAAGCTTTGCCATGTTTGAAGGCACAGATGTCGCCCAGCATAGTGCGTCTGCCCGCTTGATGGGTGAGTCACTGATGCATATTGATGCCGCGCAAAAAATCGCTAATGCAACAGTGCGCAACATCAAGCAAAATCTGTTTTTTGCTTTTATTTATAACTGCTTGGGTATTCCGCTGGCTGCTTTTGGTTTCTTAAACCCTATGATTGCCGCCGCTGCGATGGCGCTCAGCTCTATTTCAGTATTAATGAATGCGTTACGTTTGACCCAATTTAAAACAAAGGTTGAGCTGGATAACACAGTATCTGGCTCCCACGCTAAAACAGAACGTCTAACAAAAGCATAAGGGTCATATGGCTTTTAATATTATAGGTGCTGAGACAAATCCATAATTGGTAATTTGTTTATCTAAGTGTGATTTTATCAGCGCCAGTCAGTGCAAGATAAGGGAAGTTTGGCAAAATTTATGCTATGATGCCAAGCACTATAGCTGACGATTAAAGTATTAAAACCACCTTTAATCTTGCTCAAAACTTGCTGACTATATAGATAAACAAAGCTGGTTTGAGCATAGCACTATACGATATTTTGCTTTATCTTTTTTGTATTCTAGTTGCCGTTATTTATCCCACAAACTTGGCATGACCAAAGGAATTAACAGACATTATGTACGCTGAAGAAACCACCAACGTCACCGCAATTAAAGACATTCGCGCCCGTGAGATTTTAGACTCGCGTGGTAACCCAACCATCGAAGCTGATGTAATCTTAGCTGATGGCACTATCGGCCGTGCTGCTGCGCCAAGTGGTGCATCAACTGGTTCACGCGAAGCGCTTGAGCTACGTGATGGTGACCAAAGTCGCTATATGGGTAAAGGCGTCAAAAAAGCCGTTGCTAACGTCAATAGCCAAATTCGCAGCGCGTTGATGGATAAAGACGTCACCGAACAGCAAGGCATTGATGATGCAATGATTGCGCTAGATGGCACAGAAAACAAAGATAGCCTTGGCGCTAATGCCATGCTAGCGGTGTCTCTTGCCACTGCAAAAGCCGCTGCCAAGTCACAAAATCTGCCATTACATCAATATATTGCAAACTTGCGCAATCAGACGTCGCTGACGATGCCTGTACCGATGATGAACATCTTGAACGGTGGTGAGCATGCGGATAACACGGTTGATATCCAAGAGTTCATGATTGAGCCTGTTGGTTTCACCAGCTTCTCAGAAGCATTGCGTGCTGGTACAGAAATTTTCCACAGCTTGAAATCTGTGTTGAAATCACAAGGCTTAAATACTGCGGTTGGTGATGAAGGTGGTTTTGCGCCAAACCTGCGTAGCAACGAAGAAGCCATCACCGTTATTATGCAAGCGATTGAGCAAGTCGGCTACAAAGCGGGCGAAGACATTCATTTGGCGTTAGACTGTGCGGCTAGTGAGTTTTATAAAGATGGTCAATATATCTTGGCAGGCGAGGGCAACAAAGCATTTGATAGCCAAGGATTCTCAGATTATCTAGTCGGCTTGGCGCGTCAATATCCTATTATCTCTATCGAAGACGGGCTTGACGAGTCTGATTGGGATGGTTGGAAATATTTGACTGAGCAGATTGGTGATAAAGTTCAGTTGGTTGGTGATGATTTGTTTGTGACCAATCCTGCTATCTTGCAAGAGGGTATTGATAAGCATATTGCCAATGCAATTTTGATTAAGTTTAACCAAATCGGTACTTTATCAGAAACGCTAGATGCGATCTATCTAGCGAAGAAAAATGGCTATGCAACTATTATCTCACATCGTTCAGGTGAAACTGAAGACAGCACCATTGCAGATTTAGCAGTTGGTACTGCTGCTGGTCAGATTAAAACTGGTTCTCTATGCCGTTCAGACCGTGTCGCAAAATACAATCAGCTGCTACGTATCGAGCAACAAGTACGTGCAAGCTATCGTGGTCGTGAAGAGTTCATCGGTCTACGTGGTTAACAAGCCAGATTTCTTGCTACAGCTAGGCGATATGTCATCATTAATATGGTGATATATCGCTTAGCAAGCTTAGCTGGTTTTTTATTTTTATTATTGTCTCTATGTTGTTCGGCGTTATTATCTTATGAAATACTTTAGCCAGTTTATGCTACTTGCTCTAGCCGTTGCCGTCCTTTTGGGATTGCAATATCAGTATTGGCTGGGCGAAAATGGTCGCTTTGAGCATAATAAATTGCTGACTCAAATCGAAGAACAACAACGCTTAAACGAAAACCAAGTGGCAGCAAATAACTTATTGCGTACTGATGTGCATGACTTAAAAACTGGTCTTGAGGCAGTGGAAGAGCACGCTCGTTTAGACTTGGGTTTGATTAAGCCGAACGAGACCTTTGTACAAGTATCTACGGCACCCACGACGCATAGCCGTTATTAATTGCTCTTAACTGTCTAAAATTATGATCTTCTATTGTCTATAATAGAAATCTTATTCACCTGAAATTCGTTACTTCTCTTATTCCTCGTCTATCCCTAGCAATACTATCATGGGCTCTAACCATGAATACTACTTTATGAATATTGCCTTATGAATATCACACCTAATGTACATGCCATGATCGTCGCTGCGGGTCGCGGTAGTCGTTTTGGTGCCTCTATTGCTAAGCAATATACGATGTTGCAAGGGCAAACCTTGCTACAGCATAGTGTGGCACGGCTTGCTAGTAGTACTTATATTGATAGATGTTTATTAGTCGTCGCAGCAGATGACAGTACAGCACAGACGCTTAATTTTGCGCTACCCATACATTATGCCATGGGCGGCGCTGAGCGCTGGCAGTCCGTACAGGCAGGGGTAAAGGCGATTATTGAGGCGGGAGCCGACGACTCAGATTTGGTTGTTATTCATGATGCTGCGCGTCCTGCGGTCCCCAGTCATGATATTGAAGAGGTCATCGAAGCGGCGATGCTAGAGCCCTATGGCGCTATCTTAGCGACACCGGTGGCTGACACTTTAAAGGAGTCTTATCCCCAGTCTACCGCTCAATCTGAGCTTGTAGGTGAGACGCCTGTAGTTAACCTGACAGTGAGTAGCAGCCCACATTCTTACGCTAAATGTACTATCGATCGTCGTCATATGTGGCAAGCACAAACGCCGCAAGTGTTTCGCTTAGGTCAGCTGCAAAAAGTATTAACTTATGTCGCTGAACACGAGCTCACCATTACTGATGAAGCCAGTGCATTTGAATGTTTAGACCTACCCATTCGCCTCGTGACTGGCAGTCGCCAGAATATCAAGCTCACCTATCCTGATGATGCTATCTTGCTCGCAGCGATTATGAATGCCCAGTTCTGTTCTGAGCAGACTAAAAATAATTAAACACTCGTAATAGATATCAGTCTGTATCAATCTCATTAATGAGCCAGTGGTCTTATCGCTCATTGGTGACGATTTTTATCATCACTTTCCCCTCCCATATTACCTATTTGTCCTATCGCTGCCCATAAACCACAGTGCAAGTTCTCAATATAAATAATTACGAATTATTGTTTGGTTTTTTCAATTAATGATATAAGATAAACATATATTGCTTTGATGACTAAACTAGCCTATGATGTAACCAACTTAATACAATTAATATAAACATTTATAAAATCAATAATATACCAAGCCTATTTGATATTTTCAAAGATCTTGTTTCTATGTTTTTTCTAAATTTAGTATGGTTGTCTTAGCTACATTTACCTAAAAATAGGGAGAAGCTGATTGTCAACAATCAACGATTCGACAAATCCAGTGACGACAGATCTCTGCCAGCTTATATATATAAGCCAAATTACTTCGACTGGTCTTTCAAGCCCCAGCACGCTTAACGACATCTCAGAGGTCGCGATTGAGCGTAACCAAGCCGATAATGTTACGGGTATTCTTTGCTATGGCAATGGCTACTTTTTTCAATGTGCAGAAGGGTCAGAACAAGATTTAACCAATCTAAAGAATCGCTTATTATTAGACGATCGACATAAAGAATTAAAAATCTTAGATTTTTCAGAAATTACCGAACGCCGTTTTTCGAACTGGTCTCTACGCTCCATTACACTTGAACGTTGGATGACCAAAGAGCCTGAGCTGAAAAAACTCATGCCATTTAAACCCTATGATTGGGGCTCTAACGCATGGCGCGAATTTTTAGATATCTTACAAGGGTATTATGAGGAACAAGCAAGAACTGGCAATATTGACACGCCACCTATCAAGTACAGCACGTTAGGGGTGACGTTAAGTAAGGTTGTTGGTCAGCATCAAGCATTCTTCTTGATTCAAACGGTACTCGGTATCATGATCGTGATGACATTGTTGTGGCTAATGCTATCAGATAAGATTTGGTGGTTTTTGTAAAAATAGACTGTTTGATTTAAAAATCCATTATTCAATGCTGGATTTTTTTGCTTAAATTTATGGTGAAGAGTTCAATAAATAAACAAAATATCAAGCTAAGTATAGAAACTATGGATAGCGACGCTTAGTAAATATACCTTAATATCTTGAGCGAACTTAATAACGAAACTTATCTATAAAATTAATTAGGCTTCATTTATGAAGTAAATCGGCGATGACGAACTGAGTGCTAAGGTATCAAGAACCTCATGATATAAAAAAAAGCATAAAAAAATCCCAATCACAATAGTATGTGATTGGGATTTTTGGTGGTACGCTTATTAGTCTTATCAGATGCTTTACAGCAAACTTGCTAACAAGTGACGCCAAATAGTGGCGTCCCCAGGGGGATTCGAACCCCCGTTACCGCCGTGAAAGGGCGGTGTCCTAGGCCTCTAGACGATGGGGACTAGTAACACAACACCTCAGCTGCTTTCACCTTTATGCTGAAGTGGTGCGTATTCTAATAGCGTCTGTGCTTGCTGTCAAGCCTTTTTCTTCTTCTTTTTAAAATTAAGTATCTTTTTTTGATCGCACGGCGAGGATGTAAGTCATTACGCTTTAAATGATAGCGAATCCATAGAGAAGTACAAGCACTAATAGTCAATGCGAGCAGCATATAACCGAGGATGGTTCCCCATAACTTAAGCTGTGGATCCATAATAGAGTCCCTCCTATTACGCCTCGATAGCATGAATCGTACGGGCTATCGAGACAATGTGGGCAACTTAAACCATCTATAGGATATAACGAGACGTTCTAATGTTAGTAATTACAACAACTTATCTGTTTTTGAATTGTTTTACACAATATGATATTCAACGGTTAGACAAGTTGCTGATTTATTGTGATATCAATCATATCCCTATTGATTGTAAAACCAAGATGTTAAAGTCATCAAGTATTACAAATAGCACTATTATGGGTAGTTGGCAATATAGGATATGTGATAAATGGATTATTTGTGACTACTCTCAGTCGAATCCTCTTTATTTTCTTCAGTATGCATCGCATTAGCCAGCATAGGATAATGGTTTAGGATATGACAAAACAGCTCAGCAGTCTTTTGTGTATCGTATAGGGCAGAATGTGCATCATTACCATCGAAATCAAGCCCCGCTGCCTTGCAAGCCCGTGCTAGTACTGTCTGACCAAATGCCAGCGCAGATAAAGTCACTGTGTCAAAAACTGAAAAGTTATGAAACGGGTTGTGACTTTTGTTATTGGTACGCAGCACTGCCGCATTCAAAAATGCTAAGTCAAAATGGGCGTTGTGCCCAATTAAGACGCACTGGCGGCAGTCCTCAGTACGGCGTACTTCTTTTAACCCTTTGAAGATACGGCGTAGTGCTGTTTTTTCGTCTTCGGCAATGGCTTTACGCATTGGATTGTTGGGATCAATGCCAGTGAAGGCAAGGGCACTTGGCTCAAGATTCGCGCCTTCAAAGGGTTCGATATGAGCATTGAATGCTTCCCCAGGATAAAACACACCTTGCTCATTCAGTAGTACAGGAATGCAGGCAATCTCTAGTAAAGCATCGGTTTGCGCATTAAAGCCGGCAGTTTCCACATCAACGACGACAGGCAGAAACTTACGAAATCGGTCTTTTAGACGCATTGGTGCTAGCTCGTCTGCTGCGGCATCTTCTGTGTGACTATTTGCTGGGCTCTTAATGCTATTATCTACAGGGTTTGATGGGTTTTCGTCAGGTAAGGCGGCATCGTTTGGAGTGGTCATATCTGGTTAAATCGCTTTTATCAGTCGTACTGTTATATTGAATTAAGACATTAAATGAAAAATAAATAACCTATGATACAAATCACACTGCTGGTTAGCAGATGTCATTCTTATCATAGGGCTAAACTTCTCAAGTTAAAATAGAATACAGATGGTTTTGCTTAGTGAGTTTTATGCTTTGATAGACCAAGGCAGTGTCTCGCCTGCCATAAGCGGGGTCAATGATGAGCCATCAAAATAAGGATAGGCTGCTGGCACGTGCATAGGCGTATTGACAAGCGTAATCGTGCTTTCATTGACTGGTAATCCATAGAACTGAGCCCCAAAACGACTGGCAAAGCCTTCTAACTTGTCTATTTTTCCCACGCTATCGAAAGCGGTGGCATACAATGGCAAGGCAGTTGCGGCGCTATAGCAGCCAGCACAGCCACAAGCGGCTTCTTTTTTATCCGTCGCATGCGGGGCTGAATCCGTGCCTAAGAAAAACTTAGGATTGCCACTGGTTGCCACATCTAATAATACTCTTTGATGGCTTTCACGCTTCAAAATAGGCAAGCAATAAAAATGTGGCTTGATACCGCCAACCAATAGATGATTGCGGTTAAACATTAAATGCTGCGGGGTAATAGTGGCGGCAATGTGATTGCCTTGTGCTAAGACAAAATCAGCGGCATCACTGGTAGTAATATGCTCGACGACAATCTTTAATGTAGGGAATTTGACAATGATTTGCGCCAACACTTCGTCTAAAAAGCGCTTTTCACGGTCAAAGATATCCACATGATCTTGCGTCACTTCGCCATGTATCAATAGTGGTAGGTTGTACTTTTCTAATGCTTCAAAAACATCGACACAGGCGTTAATATTGGTGACACCATCAGCCGAATTGGTAGTCGCGCCAGCAGGATAAAGCTTGACCGCTTGGACGATACCTGATTGTGCTGCCATCTCGATATCTTGGGCAGTGGTTTTGTCAGTGAGATATAAAGTCATACGTGGATCAAATGCAGTTTTGCGCTCAGCACTCAGCTCACTGGCTACTAAGTGCGCCATGATACGGTCGCGATAGGCACGCGCATCGTCAGTGTTCTTAACAGGAGGCACTAAGTTTGGCATACATATGACACGGTTAAAGCTGTTTGCTGCGTGCGATACAGTAGTGCTCAATGCTTTGCCATCACGTAAATGGATATGCCAATCGTCTGGCTGAAGGATGGTCAATTCTCTAATCGAATCAGTCATAATGTCGTCGCGCTCTATATCGTCATATACGGAAATAAAAGGAAGGGATACTGTACCGCTATCATAACAGATTTGCCTACTTGACTAAATATGCGGCTAAATATCTGTACATAATACAAGGGTTGTTTTTTAATTTACGGCAGTTAATTGTCAACTATATGTGAATAATTGAAATCTATCGACTCAAAATTTAAATCAAAAGCTTATGCCATGGGGCAGTTGCACTTTTGCCTATAGTAAATATGATGTACACTGAGCAAGTAATTTATCTTTTGATTGAATCTTAACGCTTTTCCTAACACTAAATGCTCACAATAGGAGTTCTTCATGGCTCAACTTGATCCAAAAAATATTAATAAAATTGTCTTGGCCTATTCAGGTGGTCTTGATACCTCCATTATCGCTAAATGGCTGCAAGAAACCTATGATGCAGAAGTGATTACCTTTACTGCTGATATCGGTCAAGGCGAAGAAGTTGAGCCAGCACGCGCCAAAGCTGAAGCTATGGGCATCAAACATATTCATATTGAAGACTTACGTGAAGAGTTCGCCCGTGATTATGTATTCCCGATGTTCCGCGCTAACGCTATCTATGAAGGCGAGTATCTGCTAGGGACTTCTATCGCCCGTCCGTTAATTGCCAAGCGCTTGGTTGAAATTGCTAAAGAACACAATGCCGATGCGATCAGTCATGGCGCGACTGGTAAAGGGAATGACCAAGTCCGTTTTGAGCTTGGCGCGGTTGCTTTATCGCCTGACGTGGTCACCATTGCCCCTTGGCGTGAGTGGGACTTGTCTAGCCGTGAGAGCTTGATGGAATATGCTAAAGAGCATAACATTGCGATTGATTATGCGGGCAATAAGAAAAAATCTCCGTACTCAATGGACGCCAACTTACTACACATCTCTTATGAAGGCGGTATTTTAGAAGACCCTTACGCCGAAGCAGAAGACGATATGTGGCGCTGGTCAGTCAGCCCAGAAGAAGCACCTGATGAAGCACAATACTTAGAATTAGAGTACGAAAAAGGTGATATCGTTGCCATCGATGGTGAAGTACTTAAGCCGTACGAAGTCATGATTAAGCTAAATGAGATTGGCGGTCAGCATGGTATCGGACGTTTGGATATCGTAGAAAACCGTTATGTTGGCATGAAATCACGCGGTTGCTATGAGACGCCAGCAGGTACCATTATGCTAAAAGCGCATCGCGGTATTGAGTCATTGACACTCGATCGTGAAGCCGCACATTTAAAAGATGAGCTGATGCCACGCTACGCTAAAACGATTTATAACGGCTATTGGTTCAGTCCTGAGCGTATGATGCTACAAGCATTGATTGACAAGTCACAAGAATATGTCAATGGCACAGTACGTGTGAAGTTATACAAAGGTGCTGTGAGCGTTGTTGGTCGTAAGTCAGATGATTCATTGTTTGATGAAAAAATCGCAACTTTCGAAGATGATGCAGGTGCTTATGATCAAAAAGACGCTGAAGGTTTTATCCGTCTAAATGGTCTACGTTTGGCTATCGAAGCTAGCCGTGGTCGTGATTTATCAAAGTAAGTATGCTTTGCTAGATAAAGCATGAATAAGATACATGAATAAAAAAAGGCGCTATATGAATAGCGCCTTTTTTTGTGGATTTTTTGAAGGTTTGTACGATAATTTTTTGCTAATTAAGAAGTTCTGTCTTCAGAGCTTTTATTTATTATTGAGACGCCTCTGTTTCTTCAGCCTCGGGCTCATCATCGTCCACCATGACAATAGCCACATCCTGCTGTTGACGTTCTTCGATAATATCTTGTTCTATGACCTCTTCTGTCGCCAGTAACACACCGTCAGATTTTTGGCTTTGATACTTGAGCGCTGCAAGCCCGCCAAGTACACCGATAACAGCAATAATAATCAGGATAACCGGATTTTTCCAAAGGGGTATGGATGCCTCGTATTCAATGGGCTTTTCGCTGGTGGTGGTCGGCGTATTGTCGTTATGACCACCAATTAAACCTAAGCTTACCAAAGGCGGTTTGGGTGCGCTGGCAGGTTCGGAGGTAATACGTAGGCGATTACGACTGAGATAGATATCTGAGATTTTTGCGAGCTGTAATAGCCAGCGTTGGTGTGGCAGGGCAATGGCTTGCATTTCTGTAAAGACTAGCATGTCGTTATGGCGACCTTGCTGCAGGTTATCAGGTGAGCGCCCAATGGCTTTTAAATAATTGCCAGTTGCCAACTGCATATCTTGCACAGGCTCATGACGTTCAGGCTTAAATGTCGTCAACTCATGCCAGTAAGGATTGAACGCTGGTGGGGTGTCAGCGAGCTGCTCTGTACTTAATAAGGCACGTTCTGTATGAGGATGGTTTTCGGATTCGGCTGCTGCCTTTGTTTTTACTGTCGAGTCTAAATTGATCTCTGATGCTACGACTAGACTGTTATCTTCATTTACCTCATTCAATTTAACAGAGACAGACGCTGGCTCATTGATGGCAAAGCGAGCAGCTGATAAAAACTGTGGCTGTAAAGCGAACCACTTATCCATCTCGTCGTTATCAAGTTGGCTATAGTCGGCTAAAATAGCCAGCTCACGTAAGACAATCACGCATAAGGACGTGAGAAGTATCTGTACTTGCTGCGTTGTTGCGTCAATCTGCTGAGCAATATAGTCACTCGCTTTAATCACGCGAGCATTATCATAAAATATCGCATCCGCTGCTTCATGGCGGTGATATAACGTCGCATTCATGGTCGAAAAATTCATCGAATTATATTGGCGTAGCTCTTTAACAGCGCCTCGACTAAATAGCTTTTTGCTCACCGCTTGTCCGTCATTGTGCTGCTGGTAAGCAAGCAAGGCACTGATAATGGCCTGCAAACTGGCATCCATTGCCAATCGAGCTTGTGGTAATGAAAGCTTGGCGGCATCTGCCAATAAAGATGCCATTGGCTTAGTATCTTGATAGAGAAAATCATACATCGACACACGTGTCGGTGAAATAGTCGTCATAATCTGCTAGCATCAAAAAGTGTGCCCCTATATTACGGTGCCAAAAGCCTTGATACAATCCCTTAATAATAGAAAAAATCAATCCACTTACTTATCACGCGGTCAATAATGATATCTATTGGGTAAATGACTGTTGGAAACATTCTATGACAAATAACGAAAGCTATAACGAGAAAAATAACGAAAGTTCTGATGTGCAGTTGGTGGTTAATATTGCTAAGCAAACATTAACGCTCTACCAGCATAATAGAGAATTGGCTCAATATACGGTGTCTACTGCTAAAAATGGCATTGGCAGTCAGCAAGATAGCGGCTGCACACCTCTTGGCAAACACTTTATCGCTAAAAAGATTGGCGCAAATGAACCCATGAATGCCGTGTTTATCGGACGCCTCCCTACGGGCGAGAGATATAGTACTGAGCTTGGTGAGCGACATCCTGAACGCGATTGGATATTAAGCCGTATTCTTTGGCTAAGTGGTGTGGAAGAGGGCTTTAATAAAGGCAGTAATAGTCAAGGTGGCTGTGATACTTATCAGCGTTATATTTATATTCATGGTACGCCAGACAATGAACCGATGGGTGTGCCACTCTCGCATGGCTGTATACGTATGCGTAATGAGGATATTATTGAATTGTTCGACCAAATTGCAGAGGGCATATCGGTGACGATTGTTGCTCATTAACCATTCTTAGCCCATTTAGGTACTTTCGTTCAGGCTCAGGATACGCCCTAAGTAAAACAGAATAATGTTATAGAGTGATTGATAAAATAAAATTTATAGAGTCTAGATATTATTTAGTATATTGATATAATAGCTTGCTTATGAATGATCGACTTGTCATGCTAAACATGGCTCGTTTGACCTATATTTTATGATAATTATAAGGATAATATCGATGTCTAAAGAAAGTTTAGTCACTTTACAACAAGCTTTTGATGAGCGCCGTTCAATATATGCATTGGGTAATGAGCTGCCAGTAGAGCCACAAGCAATTGTCAATATGGCAGAACGTGTTTTATTGCATACCCCTTCTGCTTTTAATTCACAATCTTCGCGCTTGGTCGTACTGTTTGATGCCGAGCACCAGAAATTGTGGGATATCGCTGAAGAAAAACTGCGTGCAGCCGTCGGCGATGGCGACTTTTCTGGCACTAAGCAAAAGCTAGATGGCTTCCGTGCGGCAGCGGGTACGGTACTGTTTTATGAAGATAAAAACGTGACTGAGTCACTGCAAGAGCAGTTTGCGTTATATGCAGATAGATTCCCAGTTTGGGCTCAGCAAACCTCAGCCATGCATCAGTATGCGATGTGGACAGAGTTACGTACTTTAAATGTTGGTGCCAACTTACAGCACTACAATCCGCTTGTGGATGAAGACGCAGCTAAGGCTTATGCTATCCCAGATAGTTGGGAATTGGTGGCACAAATGCCATTTGGCAACATTGTTGAGCCTGCTGGCGAGAAAACGTATCAGCCAGTTAGTGAGCGTATGAAAGTTTTAGGTTTATAAAATACTTAAGCTTACAAACACGCTAGATGTAGAAAGCGGATAGTAATTTTTGAAATATGCTTAACTCAGTTGAAGTATTACGTTTTCCAAATGGCTGAGTTTAAGGATTCAATTAAAAAAAGCACCTCAAAGCAAGCGCTTAAAAAAAGACAGCCCATATAAAGTGAGCTGTCTTTTTTATTCCAAGCTTGGCTTATTTTAAGCTTGGTTCATGCTGCTATAGTCGATTCAATTTAAAAGTAGTACAAGGCAACCGAGTGTAGATGTATATTAAATACTTCAAGCGAGGCTAACGCTGTAATGCTTTTATAGTCGAATGACTATAAGAGCATTTTTACCGAAATACTGAGCTGTCTGTCACTTTCGCCAAGCGTTTTTCTGTGCGCTTATGATCTCTTGTTAGCATGGCGGCAAACCAACCAGCGCCATATAGGGCATTGCTATCTGTCTCTGATTTCAACTGATAGCGCTGTTGGTACATTTTATGATTATGATATTTATTCAAAGTCTTTTGCGCTTTTGCTAAGTATTTTAGCCAGCGTTTGCTTTCCTTTTTCGCTTTTTTCTTTTTTGACTTTTTCTTATCTAATAATGGCGTGGCAAACTCACTGATATAAAGTAAGGTGGTTAACTGCTCATGCACCTCATGCTCTGCATTATTATCGTCTAGATCAATATTTTCTATATCGTCACTTTTTGAATCTACGTTTTCTAAGTCACTATCGTCTAAGTCAACACTTTGTAAATCATCATCTTTTAAATCATTGCTTTCTATATTAATGTTATCTGAGCCAACGTCTTTTTTACTCTGTAGCTCTTGTACTGCCTTGCCAAGCTTTGCCTGCTGTTTGGATAAGGTTTTTGCCAGTTTATCGACGGCGAGTTGATCAGCTTGCGGTTCAAGGCTTGGGTCGCTCATGGTAAAGGCGATCAGCTCAAGTAAGGTCAGCTGAAAATCGTTGGCACTGACGGCATCTTTCGGAGTAATCTTCAGCGCATCCATATCTGTTGCCCAATTGACAGTAGGTGCACCATGCTGCTGTAAGTTAGGCTCTATATGTGAGGCAAGATGGGCAAGCTCTCGATATTCATCCAATAATGTGGCTGTTTGTTTTAGTATCGGCAGCCAGTCTGGATTGATTTCGTCAGAATAGCCGGCAAATGCTTGCAGGGCAGCTTGTAAGCGGACAATACCAATGTATAGTTGTAATGCATGGTCGTCGTCTTCGCTGCCAGCGACGATAGCGCTGCTATTGGGCAGTATTTGCAACAGACAGTTATGTACCGCTGCGCGCACAAAAGCAGGCATGCTAATTTTTTTATCTATATTTAGCTGGTCAAGGTCAGCGTGGGCAGCTGGACTATGCTGCTGTTCTGTGATGAGTAAACCACCGCGCTCAGCTTTTGTCACCGTAGACAAACAAAGCTTGTAGCGCTTACACCAAGTTTTGGCGGTTGCAAATAAAAAATCGATATCTCCTGATACCAGCTCAAATTCAATCTCTTGAATAGCATCACGCTGAGTATCATCATTACCGTGAATAATTTCTCCATAATCGTACGCAATCTCGACATGGTTATTCGTATCATTGTCACCATCACTACCACTATCATCCACTAGCAATCGTGTGGTGCGCTCTACATCGGTCACATATAACCGTGTGAGATTTTTAGCCAGTTTTTTTAGCTTAAATTCAGCCAGAGCAGGGGCGACAGAGGTGTTTTTATAAATGGTTAAATCAGGCATGAGCGTATTATTATCGAGCATCGCTTGTACTTGTTCATTATCCAGTACCGCATTATGCTCTAGGCGTGCTGCAATGCCATCGCCGCCCGCTTTGATGGTCTGTACCCAAGCATCGCCTTCTTTACGGATACGCAAGCCAATGCCTGCCTCTGCAAGCTGTTGGTCTGGGGTATCATAATAATGGGCAGCCAGTTGTGTCACCTCAGAAGATTTGACTCGTGCTTGGCGCATCAAACCTTTCAGTCGCGACTCTGGTACCAAAAACTTTAGCTCTATCTCTTGCATGATGGCTCCCGATTATTTTAATAAATTTGAATGACTACCATCGTATGAAAGCTATCGGCGAATAACAAGCAAAATTTTTTCTATAAATAATCTGAGCCAATATTAGAGATATACTTTTAGTAAGTAATCATTATAATTAACGTTAATTATTAAACAAAAGTAGGATAAAGGTGGTTGGCTTTATAATAAAAGCTAAAATATTTTTATCCAATATGTTTACCATATCTCGTAAAATGCCGGATTATAAAATAATGACGCAATGCACTCAAAAGAAGTATGACACTCAGCAGTCTCATTCAATATTACTGCCTAAAGCCTTGTTTCCATCAGTTTTATGTCTACCAATAATGCTTGGGTCTGTGTTATTGATAGGCGGCTGCGATAGCTCTTCTGAATATGCAGAGAGTAGCGCTGATATGGAGTCGGTTCAGTCTGCAACGGAGGAGGTTGTTAATAGTGAGATGGCTGGCATCATGTCCGATGCGGCAGTCGATAACGCATCCAATGGCTTAGAGGTTGCAAACCTATCGAGCACTAGTGAACAGACCCTTGGTAGTCAGGCAGCAGACATTAAAATTGCGGGCAAAGCGCTATTGATAACTGCCAGTGCTGATTTTAAAGTTGAAGATGTCGTCAAAACTAGTGATGCTATTGAGAGTTTGACACGGCAACAGGCTGGTTATGTGGTACTTAGCAATATTAGCAATCATCCACGTGATAGTCGAACCTTTGTACAAGGCAATAAAAATATCACGATTACAACCTACACTCGTCAAGCTGACATGACGGTTCGTATTCCTCGCGCCAATGTCAGTAAGTTCCTAGCGCAATTACAACAGCAAGTCGCATTTTTAAATGGGCAGCAGTTTAGTGCTCAAGATGTGACATTAGATATTTATCGTGAACAGCTAGCGAGCCAGCTAAATAGTGATATGGCAAGCGAGCTTAGCCAAGAACGCCTGAGTAGTAAAAATGATAAAGACCAAGGTAGCAATGTTGATGCTATTACCGCGACTTATGCGGCACGTCGTCAGCAAGAGCTTGCCAAGCTTGAGCAACTGGCTATTGCTGATAAAGTTCAATATAGCACCATTAACCTGACCTTTATGCAGCCAGATATCAGTTATAAAGAAACCACACAAAATCTAGATGTGCTATTAGATGCTGAGCAGCCAAGTTTTAGTAGTCAAGTGAGTCAAGCATTTAAAGATGGCTGGGAGATACTTAGATCAGTAGCGCTTGGATTGATACAACTGTGGTGGCTGCTTGTACTTGGCGGTATTTTTTATCTAATTTACAGAATGATAAAAGCAATCTATCGTAAATTTTTTAAACATGATCCCCGTATAAAAAATATGAAGCGTGAGCTGATGGGTGAAAATCCAAAAAGCCACGATTCAGTCGGTATACAGAGCAGTCAGGTAGAGGATAATAGCAATAATATGAAAGATGCTGATAGTAAGGATAATAACCACTCAAATTAAGAATTAACAAGCTTACAATGCTCAAAATCTTACAATAATAGAGTGCAAATAAGCAGACATAAAAAAGCCGCCCTACAATATAGGACGGCTTTCTCTATAACTGGTACTTACGAGATGTACTTATAAGTGGTCGGTGATTAGAACTGGTTCATCGTGTTCTTGCCGCCACCAGCTTTAAGGGCGTTTTCACCAGAGAAGATCTCTTTGTGATCATCGCCAAGGTCAGAGCCAGCCATTGCTTGATGCTTAACACAAGCGATGCCTTCACGGATTTCTTTACGTTGTACGCCAGCAGCATAAGCAAGCATACCATCTTCACCGAAGTAGCCTTTAGCAAGCTCATGCACGCTAAGCGCAGTGGTGTGATAAGTAGGTAGCGTGATTAAGTGATGGAATACACCTGCTTCACGTGATGCATCACGTTGGAAGTTTCTAGCCGCTTCGTCAGCTGCGGTATCAAGTTCAGTACCATCGTAATCAGCACTCATCAAGTCATCTTTATTGTAGGCAGATAGGTCTTTGCCTTCTTCTTCCCACTGAGCGATGATTTGCTTACGGAAGTTAAGCGTCCAGTTAAATGATGGGCTGTTATTGTATACAAGCTTAGCTTTTGGCTGTTGCTCTTTAATACGATCAACCATCATTTTGATGTGTGCGACGTCTGGAGTCGGTGTTTCGATCCATAGTAGATCAGCGCCGTTTTCTAGAGCAGTTACACAGTCAAGTACAACACGGTCGATGTTCGTTTCTTCACGGAATTGATATAGACCATTTTGAAGACGAACTGGACGTACTAATTTGCCGTTATGCTTAAGCAAGCTGTCGTTTTCTTTGGCGTTTTCTAGCGTGACTTCTTCCATCTCGATAAAATCGATGTACTGAGAAGCAAGGTCGCCTGGCTCATTTGATACTGGAATTTTTTGCGTGAGTGACGCGCCTTCAGAGTCAGTACGAGCAACGATAACGCCGTCTTCAACACCAAGCTCTAAGAATGCATAACGAATAGCGTTGATTTTTGCGATATAGTCTTCATGCGGTACAGTGACTTTACCTGCTTGGTGACCACATTGCTTCGCGTCAGATACTTGGTTTTCAACCTGAATAGCACAAGCACCAGCTTCGATCATTTGCTTAGTTAGCAAGTAAGTGGCTTCTTCGTTACCGAAACCTGCATCGATGTCAGCAATGATTGGCACAACATGTGAATCAAAGTTTTCGATTTTTTCTAGGATGGCTGAGGTATCTTGACCCGCTTCTTCTGCAGCATTTAGCTCACGGAAGTAGTCGTTCAATACTTTAGCATCAGCTTGACGTAAGAAGGTATAGATTTCTTCGATTAGCTTAGGTACAGAGGTTTTTTCGTGCATAGATTGGTCAGGAAGAGGACCAAACTCAGAGCGAAGGGCTGCAACCATCCAACCTGATAGGTAGATGTAAGTTTTAGACGTAGTACCAAAATATTTTTTCTTAGCGTACATGGTTTGTTGAGCCACAAAACCATGCCATGCACCTAAAGACTGCGTGTACTGAGACGTATCATTGTCATAGTCTTCCATGTCTTGACGCATGATTTTTGCAGTATATTTGGCGATATCTAAGCCCGTTTTAAAACGGTTTTGTGACATCATACGTGCCGCATCGGTTTCGCTGATATTCTGCCAGTTACCGTGCTTTTGCTTTAATTCACGTACTAAGTCGATCGCTGATTTATATGCAGTTGACATCTATGTCTCCTTGGGGTGGTGAAAATTAGTAACTTAGAAAATTACAAGTATTGAGGTAATTTTGATATATGTAGAAAGATGCTGGCAGAAGTGAAAATCTAAAATATAAACCTTGTGCGTTAGCAATCTCTACTAAACTATAAGAAAATTATGATAAAAGCAAATAAAACCTGTCGAATTGGTCAGCTTTTATTATTGGGTCTTTCGTTTTAGGTTGAATGCGCTTTTTTATAAGCCTTTTTTGACTGTTAAAGTGCTTATTGCCCTAAAAAGTGCCAACTACTAATTCAAGCTTAAAAACAAATGAGAGCAAAAAATTAAGTTTGCGTAATAAAGGTTATGTCCGTATTTCCGCATGAAAATGCGATAAAATACCTGTGGTCGTCAATCCATCAAAACGCACGGCGACTGCCTAATATTAAACAAGGACTGATTAAGCGCTTGCTAGCCACTATAGCTAGGTTGCCTTGATTTATCTAGTTTATGATTATTATCTTGGGTATTTAATTTTATGATAGTACATATAAAACAATGACTTATGATGAATGATTTCAGTTATAATAAGCGTATATCAAAATAATTAATATAAAATTGTCCTTGTTTCATGCTGTTATAGATGATTTATACTAAATAACAGGGCAAAAAACGCCGCGTTTGTAGTGGTATTTATTTTAAGGTAAAGAGACATATATGAATTTGCAGCGGGTAGATTTAAATTTATTGGTACATCTAGATGTGTTGTTACGAGAAAAAAACGTCACTCGTGCAGCTGAGCAGCTTGGCATTACCCAACCTGCGATGAGTAATATTTTGCGCCGGCTGCGTAAGCTATTTAATGATCCATTGTTGGTACGCTCATCCGAAGGCATGACGCCAACTGAGCGTGCGCTTGAGCTGCAACCACGCATTCGTGAGATACTGGCGGATTTGACACAAGTATTAGAGCCACGCACAGAATTTCGTCCTTATAGTACCTCGCGCGTTTTTCGTATCATGACCTCAGACTATGCTGAAGCGACATTGGTACCAAAATTGGTCAAAGCATTGCGTTCAGAGGCACCAAATGTCATCTTGGATTTCTTGACGCCATCGGACGTCTCATATCGTGATATGGAGCAGGGGCGAGTGGATTTGGCGATTAACCGCTTTAATGAAATTCCGCAAAGTTTCCATCAAGTTTTGGTCTGGCGTGATACTTTTAGCTGTTTATTGTCCTCTGACAGTCCTTATGCTCATCGCTTTAATCTAAAAAATTATCTTAAGGCGCAGCACGTTTGGGTCTCTAAAACTGGTATGGGTGTGGGATTTGGTGTCAATCCAGAAAAATCTGGTGGCCTAGGTTCAATTGATCAAGCACTGCAACGTTTAGGTCAAAAACGTCAAATCAGTGTTTTTACCCGCCACTATCAAATGCCAGCCATGCTTGCAGCCAATAAAGATTTGGTTGCAACTTTGCCTACGCGTGTGGCAAAAATGCAGGCTAATAACGACAGTATCATGATGGTCGAGCCACCATTTTTTATCCCTGAATTTGAGCTAACAATGGCGTGGTCGCCTTTGTTGCAGCATCATCCCGCTCATCGTTGGCTGCGTCAGCTTATCATGCATGTGGCTCGTCAAATTGTTGACGAAGAAGAGAATCCACCACAAGAAATTCCTGTGATGAATCATTTGTTTTAAGCCATTTGTTTTTGGTTATCGATTGCTTATTTATTAAACCAGCCCAAGCGCTGGTTTTTTTATTGGCGTAATTTTGCTGAAAAATATCGTCCAATATTCCGACCCAATAAATCAGTCAGTCACATTCTTAACATCTTACGAACACTTCTTTATAACTTGTAAAACTACTCGTTGGACATTTTGCTATGATAAATCCCACTTAAGAAAAAAGACAAATACATAGCCTATTGTTAAGTTATACGACAGTATCGGATTTCATAAAATCGTTGAAGAAGTTGTTCAATCTAACCAGATGCGTTTATAAAAATGACCATTCTTGGTTTATGTGTTTCTAAGGTTTATGTGTTTCTAAGTTTTCAGATGTTTAAGCGATCAATTTTTAAACCAATAAAATAGTTGAATAAATAAGGATAATAATCATGGCAGATATTACTACTATAAACCCAGCAACGGGCGAAGCGATCAAAGAATACGATTATATGAGTAATGATGAGGTGAACAAGATTGTTGAATCCTCACACCAAGCATTTACTGAATGGCGTAAAACCAGCCATGAAGCGCGTGCAAAAGTCATCAATTCTATCGGTGAGACATTGCTCAAGTATAAAGAAGAATTGTCTGAACTCATGACTGAGGAGCGTGGCAAGCTCTATAGTCAGAGTTTGCAAGAAATAGATTTGTGTAAAGCAATTTGCGACTATACCGCAGAAAAAGGGGTGGCTGCACTTGCTGACGATGAACGTGATATTGAAGGCTTGAAAAAAGGTATTGTGACCTATCAGCCTATCGGTGTCATCTATGGCATGCAGCCATGGAACTTTCCTGCTTACCAAGTATTCCGTTATACCATCGCAAATCTGATGGCAGGTAATAGTATTTTACTCAAGCACGCGTCAAACGTGACTGGTTCAGGCTTGTTAATCGAAAAAATCTTCCATGAGTCAGAGTTACCAAATGATTTGTTCCGTACGATTTTAATCGATCACGACCAATCAGAAGCATTAATCGGTCATGACAAAGTGCGCGGTGTCACACTGACAGGTAGCGACGGCGCTGGTAGCATTGTGGGTCAGCAAGCAGCAAAAGCCATTAAAAAGGTGGTGCTAGAATTAGGCTCAAACGATGCCTTTATTGTCTTAGAAGATGCTGATGTAGAGTTAGCGGTAGAAACTTGTACCCAAGCGCGTCTCATTAATAATGGTGAAACTTGTGTCGCCGCTAAGCGCTTTATCGTTGTTGATAGCTTATACGATGATTTCCGTGAACGCATTGTCAAAAAGTTTGCAGACGCTAAATCTGGCGATCCGATGGATGATGCCTCTGATCTTGGTCCATTAGCCCGCAAAGATTTACAAGAAAAATTGCATGAGCAAGTAGAAGACAGTGTGGCAAAAGGCGCAACGATTGCTGTTGGTGGTCAATTGCCAGAAGGTAAAGGCAGTTTTTATCCAGCAACTATCTTGGAGAATGTCGAAAAAGGACAACCTGCCTATGATGACGAATTATTTGGTCCTGTCGCCTCATTAATACGAGCCAAAGACCAAGATGATGCATTACGCATTGCCAATGACAGTCGCTACGGTTTGGGCGGTGCTATCTTCTCTAAAGACGAAGACAAAGCCATTCGCCTAGCGCGTGAAGAGTTTGATACGGGCATGGTCTATATCAATGGTTACGGTCTTGCAAATCCAGCGTTGCCATTTGGTGGAGTGAAAAACTCAGGTCATGGTCGCGAGCATGGCGGTTTTGGTATCAAAGAATTTGTAAATATTAAAGGGTTACATGTTCATAAAAGTCAATAATAGCTGACGTCTTCGGGATTAATATGCTTTAGAAGATTTTAAAGATAGCTATTAGAAAGCCCAGTCATTCATTGAGTGACTGGGCTTTTTTATGCGAAGAGTTTAAGTTTGACAGTTAGTGCCTGATAATTTGTGACTGTCGCTATTTACTCAGTCGTTCAAATATAGTTTTAATGGTAGCATTGGTAAAGACATACTTTGTTGATTGGCTGCTTGAGCATGGTCTAGCGAGAGTGCGCCTTTGGCCAATAATAAAATCGTCCAAGGGAGCAATTGATGCTCAAGCTTTTGCACGCGTGCTTGCAAGCTATCGGCAGTGTCTTTTTGATGTATCTCTAACAGCGCTTGGGTCAAAACAGTACCCGCGTCGAGCTCAGCGGTGACGACATGAATACTACAGCCATGATGTCGCTCACCTGCTTGTATCGCACGCTGATGGGTATCAAGGCCTTTATAGATAGGTAATAAAGAGGGGTGCAAATTAATCATCGGCGCTGGTGCATTATCGATAAAATCTGCACTCAAGACACGCATAAAACCAGCTAACACAATGAGATCTGGTTGCCATGATGCTAATTGGCTGCTGGCATGAGTCTCAAAAGTCTTGATTCCCATGCGTTTGCCGCTAGCAACATGTGACAATACTGCCACTGGAATGTCAGCGTCTTTTGCACGGGTGACGGCATAAGCATCCTCGCGGTTGCTAATGACGCCAACAATCTCAACCGGCAGCGCGCCAGCTTGCATCGCATCTATCAGTACTTGCAAGTTGCTACCACTACCAGAGACCAGTACAGCAATCCGTAAAGGGTTATTATCAATTTTTTTTTGACTGTCTAACATTAACGGTACACCACTGCGTCCGCTTCACGCTTCACCATTTCGCCTAATTGCCAAGCTTTTTCACCAGCCTCATTTAAAGTGCTAATGGCCGCATCTGCTTTATCTTTAGGCACGACAATGACAAAACCAACGCCGCAGTTAAAGGTGCGGTACATCTCGCTTTGTTCAATATTTCCTTGGGTTTGTAACCAAGTGAATAGTTCTGAGAACTGCCAGCTAGTCGTATCAATGCTAGCAGCTAAATTCTCTGGTAATACACGTGGTAAATTATCGGTTAAGCCGCCACCAGTGATATGTGACATTGCATGCAGCGCTGAGCTACCAAGAGTATCTTGTAGCGCTTTAATCGCTTTAACATAGATGCGAGTAGGGGCCATTAACGCGTCTTGGATAGGCTGACCATCTAATTGCTCATCGCTAGTAGTCACATCAATGCCGCTGACTTCGATGACTTTACGCACCAATGAATAACCGTTTGAGTGTGCACCACTTGAAGCAAGAGCGATCAATACATCGCCTTCTGCGACGTTTTCGCCAGTGATGACTTCCGCTTCTTCGACCACACCGACACAAAATCCAGCCAAGTCATAATCGTCGTCTTGATACATGCCTGGCATCTCAGCCGTTTCGCCGCCGATCAGCGCACAGTTTGATAACTTACAGCCTTCACCAATACCTGTGACTACAGTCGCTGCTACATCAATATCAAGCTTGCCAGTCGCATAGTAATCTAAGAAAAATAATGGCTCTGCACCGCACACCAATAAATCGTTGACGCACATGGCGACCAAATCAATGCCGATAGTGTCATGACGATTCAGTTGTAATGCCAGCTTGAGCTTAGTACCGACGCCGTCAGTGCCCGACACGAGTAGAGGAGAGGTGTAACCAGTTGGTATACGACAAAGCGCTCCAAAGCCGCCAAGTCCGCCCACAACCTCAGGACGAGAGGTGGCTTTTGCCACTGATTTAATACGTTGTACCAACGCATCGCCAGCATCAATATCAACACCAGCATCTTTGTAGCTTAAAGAAGGCTTGTTACTCATGGTCATCTCACAAATTTTATAGGGAATGAAGGTCTGTCAGTAGAAAATCGAGTTGGTCGTGTTAATTCTGAATATAGTGCGCACATTATACCCAAAAATGACCCTTACTCGCAAAGCAACTTGCGGATATTTGGCGGATATTTCACGAAGACTGACTTTAAGTGGTAAATAAAAAGTTAAGAAACAAAAAATGACGGATTTTTTGCTGTACTCTGCGATAATAGAACGCTAAATTTATTGTCGATAACAGTTCGCTATTACACCGTTGTTGTACGATAAGACGTATCATTTCTTTCAATTATGCTCCCATCTTAAATCAGCCTATCATAGGATTCCTTGTCATGATGAACCAACCAATAGATCCTTTTTTTCGGCGCTTATTTATTGTCGTTGCGATGGTGGTGGGTATATTATTACTGTATTTGATGATGCCAGTCATTATACCGTTTGTCTTTGCTTTCGTACTGGCTTACTTGTTCAATCCGTTGGTCAAACGCTTATCGAAGTATATCAAACGCTGGGTGGCGATTATCATTGTCTATTCCACCATCACTTTAGGAATGGTGCTACTGCTTTGGTGGTTTATACCGACTTTGTGGCATCAGTTGCAAGCGGCGTGGGAGTATCTGCCTAAGGTCTTAACTTGGTATAATGAAGTCGTACGTGAATGGTTCGTTAACAACAGTCGTATCAATCTGCCAGAGTTGGAGTCTAAAGGGTTTTCTGAGACATTGGTTGAATACATGCAGACCAATTATAAGTTTGAAGATGCCAGTACCATGATGAACCAAATATTGGTGTCGAGCATGAACTTCATCAATAATGCAGGACTCATTGTGCTAGTACCGATTCTTACCTTTTATTTCTTATTTAATTGGGATCAGCGTCTGCAAACATGGAAGCTGGCGATTCCCGCTGCGTATAGTAAAAAAGTCATTCAGATTGCTCGAGAGTGTGACCTTGCATTGATGGCATTTATCAAAGGTCAGCTATTGGTGATGGTATTATTGGGTGCTATTTATGCGGTGCAATTACAGCTTATTGGGCTTGAGCTTGGGCTTATTATTGGTATGGTTGCCGGTATTGCTAGCTTTGTTCCTTATTTGGGTTTTGGCATTGGTTTTATCGCTGCCATTATCGCCTGCCTGTTCCAGTTTGGGCTAAATTGGACGTATTTGTCGCTGATCGTCGGAGCGTTTTTAGTTGGGCAAGCCGCCGAAGGTTATATTCTACAGCCGTTACTATTGGGTGATAAGATAGGTCTATCGCCGCTTTGGGTGATTTTTGCCGTATTGGCAGGCGCAAGCTTATTGGGTTTTGTTGGTATGCTCATCGCACTGCCAGTGTCTGCCGTGCTTAATGTACTGTTTCGCCATTTATACATCTACTATCGTTCGACAGATTTTTATAAAGGTCGTAAGCAATTGGCTTTGTTTGAGAAGAGATAATAACTTTATCGTTAAATTGATAGAGCCATGGGGAATTAATAGTAAATGGTGTGAGGGATAAACAGTGATGGATAAGGCTTAATAGGTAAAAGACTTGTCAGTCATTTTGCAAATATGTTATATATAGGCGCAGTATTGACAGTATCAGCCGTTATCCAGTTGGTCGTTAACAAGATGACTTTCGATTAGGTGATTCTCAGATATATTCCTGATTAAAATGACGAGATGCTAACGCAGCACGTTTATATCAGGTAGTATAAGAGTACCTCAAAGACAGTTATTAATAATTTATCCTTTTATTTATTGCATTACGCAAAACGAGTTGATGATTCATGGCAGAAGCACAGCTAAGTCTCAATCTGGACATTAAGCATGATGCAAGTCTAAGTGACTTCGCCGGTCCTGGTTGGATGTCGATTATTGATGCAGTGCGGCAACTACATGTCGGCCTGATCGGTCAGCTGTACCTATTTGGCAGTCCTGCTACGGGCAAGTCGCACTTATTATCTGCTATCTGTGAGTCATTTATTGAGATGGACAAGTCCGCGATTTGTTTGTCACTCAATGAGTTGATTCATACCGATGTGCACGTCCTCTCCTCTCTAGAAAACTTCGATCTAATCGCGATCGATGATTTAGAGGTGCTGGAGCAAAGCAGTCAATGGCAAGAAGCCTTATTTCATTTGATTAACCGCAGTCGTGAAGGTCAGCGTCAATTGTTGTTTGCAGCCAATAAGCCTGCTGGTGATTTGCCCTTTCAATTGAGGGATTTGCTGACTCGTTTGGCACAAGCACCTACGTTTAAAGTACCCAATGGTCATGACTTAGCTGACCGTCAGGCGTTATTACAATCTATCTTGCGTCGACGAGGTTGGCAGTTTGATGATCGAATTATTGATTATTTGCTTACTGAAGGACCACATCGCATCGGTGCGATGATGGAAGTACTCAATTATATTCAGCCGATGTTTTCGAACCTTGGGCGTAGCAATATATCCAAAGCAGTCATCACTGACGCATTGCGTACCATTGATGAGCAGACACTAGCAGCAGAGCTTGCTGATATTGCGCAAGAGACACAAGTAGATAACGATTCAGCGGAACAAGATCAACATACGATGCCACTCGATTTTTAGCATTAACAACTAAAGTCTTTTATCCAAAGCGCTTTTACTATTGCCAAAACGTTTTCACTATTAATGGAATCACTTATGAAATCCAATGTTTCTTTGCTAAAAAAACTGACCATCAGCACGTTGCTTATTGGTGCAGGCTCGGTCTCTATGCTGTCGCATGCTGAAGTAACGCTACTGGTTGATGACCATATCAAAGTCACGGCTATCAATGGGCAAGAAGTGCAGCAGAGCGCTTTTCAACCATTGACTAAAAAGTTCACGCTTCAGCCGGGTCAACATGCGATTACTGCGAAGTATGACCGTTTATATGACTTGCGCCGTGATGAGCATGATTATTTGCGTTCGGGTAATGTGAGCGTGACGGCAGAATTGGCGGACAATCAAACCTATCGTCTGACCATGCCGAATCAGCCAGAAGAGTATGCAGCAGCTAAAGAATATGCCAAGCGTCCGATACTGGCAGTAGAGAAAAACAATACTGTGATTGCAAGTCAGCAAGGTATCGCTGGTAATCAAGGTGGATTGTTATCAGGCTTAGGCAAGGCGTTCGGCGGTGTGTTTGGCGGGGCAGGTGATGCAGAGCTACAGAATCAGCGTGCGATTGCCGCATTAGATCAACCAAATGTGAATACGGGTACGGTAGCGACTACTAAGCAAACCACTAGCGTTAATTCATCTGCTAATACCTTAGATCAATTTATGCAAATTTGGTTACAAGCCACGCCTGCTGAGCGCGAAAAAATGCGTCAATGGATGCAAAAGTAAGGTTTCATTAGCAACAGCAAGCACAAAAAAAGCACCTAAAGTAGGTGCTTTTTTATGATCTAGATTTTAGTGATGTACTGTTTCATTAGTAATGATTAACCCAAAAAGGCGTTATACATCCAGATGAGCTTTTCTTGCTCTTGTACATAGGCATCTACGAGGTCAGCTGTCCCTTGATCTTCGCTGTCTGCTGCTAGAGCAGATACTTTACGCTGCTCTGTAATTAAAGCTTGTAAACCAGTTACCACACCTTTCACACAAGCATTGCCATCTTTGACGTTTTTATCTTCTTGAATGCTAGTATGCTGAGTAAAATCGCTATAAGCGTGCAGCGGTGTGCCGCCCAAAGTTAAGATACGCTCAGCAATTTCATCAATTTGTAATTGTAGCGCAGTATACAATTCTTCAAATTTTGGATGCAAGGTGAAAAAATGCTCACCTTTTACATTCCAGTGATAGCCACGGACGTTTAAATAAAATACGTGGTAAGTTGACAATAAATTGTTTAGTTGTGCAATGACTTCGCTCATGTCAGCTTTTTCTAGACCGATTTGATTAGTAGCGTTACTCATAATATTATCCTTATAGTTTGAGTGTTGATATAAAACATTAAATGAAGAAGATGAGAAGTGTAGCAACTCGTGTGCTACATTACTATGCTCTTTAATATATTAACGCTTTTCAGCCTTAAAAAGTAACAATCTTAGAAAATAGTATGATAAAACTGCCATATAGAATGGCGTCAGCTTAAGCTAAAATCATAACTATACATTCATATAATTTAGAGCAATTATCACCTTACTTTTGATAGCTATTATAATAGCAGAGCACTATCGATAAGTTAATTTCAATAAATTTATAATTATGATCGGTTTTATAAAAAGTATTTTTTATTGATCATTTCTTTATCGCTCATATAATAAGCGATAAAGAAGTCTTCTACTATTTTATGCTGGCGGCTGTAAGTTTTCAGGATTTAAACCTTTAACGGGGATAACTTCTTGCAAATGCTGACGTACCGTATCGATCGGAAACTTCTGTGCTTCTAAGCGTTTTGGCACAATTTGGCTGCCTTGTTGACCTTTCATCTCAAACATCATAAAGATATAGTCGTCCGTCTCATCCCAGCTTTTGACAGCTGACCATGGAATGACGGCTTGCTGGGTCGTGCCTGCTCGCATTTGCATGCCGCGCATTTGGTTGTTATTAAATGTGTCAGGCTGATTCACTGGCATCGCCATGACGAGGCCATGCTTTTGTACGCCCAATTTCATCTGACGCATCTCGTCTGGCATCTCTTGATCGGCCACCTGCTTGTCAAACTCTCTTTTCACATACCATTTAAAGCCAAGGGTACGAACCAGTAAATAAATGACAACTGAAACTAGCATCAGCCAAAAGATAATGGTTGAGTAGCCTGTCACAAAAACCAACCCTGCGATCGCTAGTACCACGGTTACCGCCATAATGATCCATTCTTTCGTTTTGATACTTTTTAGACCGAAAGAAGGGCTGGCACTGGCAAATAGCTCGTATTGTGCTTGGTGAAATTCTGCCTCAGTTAGGTTTAAGGCGACAGGTTGTAGCGTATAGGGGTACAAGGCCATAAAGGTTTCTCAAATACTTGTATTGAAAGTGTTGGGTTTAAATCGACAAAACGTAGCAGCTACGTCGTACTTGGCTAGAAGTCGAATAAAAGGTATGCGCTTATCTTACCGAAAAGTACCCCTAAATGAAACATATAAGCCGCTCTGTTCGTTGATAGAGGTGATATTAATGGTTTTAACAAAGATGGGCGAGGCTTATTGAGGTAAGCTGAACTTTAAGAGACGCATTTAAAGCAAATGTAACTGGCTACGGATAATGAAAGTAATAAATGAAAATTCAATCAGCAGAGGTCAAAACATGGTCAAATCTGCTGTGTCTTGGTATTATAGCGGCTATCACTTATTTTGATAAAATCAGCACCTTTAAAAACAGTATCTTTAAAAATAACACTTTCGAACCTCTTCCTCACTTCTAGCGTTACAGGCAACTATTATGATTGATCCAAAACTCTTACGCGGCGATTTAAGCGATTTACAACAGCAACTGGCCACTCGTGGTTATGCACTTGACATAGATTTTTGGCAAACGGTTGAGTCAGAACGTAAATCTTTGCAGATCAAAACCGAAGAGTTGCAGTCGAGCCGTAATGCGGGTGCTAAGCAAGTGGGTGCTTTGAAAAAGTCAGGCGAAGATGCCAGTGCGCTATTGGCTGAGATGCAGAATGTCAGCGGTGAGATTAAAACAGCCGAAGACGAGCTGCGCACTTTACAAGAGCGTATCAACAAAGCTGCTATGCAAATTCCAAATATTCCAGCAGCCGATGTGCCAGTGGGTACGTCAGAAGATGATAACGTAGAAGTGCGCAAGTGGGGCACGCCTCGTACGTTTGACTTCGAGATTCAAGATCACACTTATATTGGCGAGACACTTGGTATGCTCGACTTTGAAGCCGCGACCAAGCTGACTGGTAGCCGCTTTAATGTACTAAAAGGACAGTTGGCGCAAATGCATCGCGCCCTGATTCAGTTTATGCTCAATACCCATACCATGAAGTACGGCTATCTTGAAACGTACGTGCCTTATATTGTGAATTCAGACAGTCTCAAAGGTACAGGACAGCTGCCTAAGTTTGAAGATGATTTGTTTAAGCTCAAAAATCATACAAACAATGAAGACATGGACTTTTATCTCATTCCAACTGCTGAAGTGCCAATGACCAACTTGGTACGTGGCGAGCGTTTGGACATCAGTGAATTACCGCTTAAGTTTACCGCGCATACGCCTTGTTTCCGTAGTGAAGCGGGCTCTCATGGTCGTGATACTCGTGGTCTAATTCGTCAGCATCAGTTTGAAAAAGTTGAGATGGTCAATATTGCCACGGCTGAACAGTCTGATGATTTATTAGAAGCAATGACTGGACAAGCCGAATACATCTTGCAGCAATTGAACCTACCATACCGCACCGTTCAGTTATGTACGGGTGATATGGGCTTTGCAGCACAAAAGACTTATGATATCGAAGTATGGTTACCGAGCCAAGATACCTATCGTGAAATCTCAAGCTGCTCTAACTGTGGCGACTTCCAAGCGCGCCGTATGGGTACGCGTGTCAAGGATGGCAAACAAACCAGCTTAGCACACACGCTAAATGGTTCAGGCTTGGCAGTGGGTCGTACGCTGCTTGCCGTGATGGAAAATCATCAAAATGCTGATGGTAGTATCACCATTCCAGAAGTATTGCGTCCGTTTATGGGCGGTGCTGAGATTATTTCAGTTTAATAAATGGTCTGTAGGTAATGAGCTGCTTGCCGTTTAGGTCGCTCGCAGCTTGTTACTTATCACTTAAATCAAAACCTATCACTGCTTATAGTTTAACAAAACTGATGTGAGTCATTGCTAAATATAAACGGTCTTGTCACCGCATTCTTAGCTAGCCTCATAGCAAATATGTTAATATTACACTTTGATTTTATAGTCTATAACTTAGGGGCGCATTTGGCGTCCTTATGCTTATACTCCTTTGAGTAAACTCTCCTCTTAGCCCAATACTAGGACACTCTATGCCAGCTCCAATTAGCGAACGTAAATTAGCCAATGCCATCCGTGTACTGTCGTTTGATGCGGTTCAAAAAGCCAACTCTGGACATCCAGGCGCGCCAATGGGTATGGCTGATATTGCCGAAGTTTTGTGGCGCAAGTTTCTGAAGCACAACCCAACCGATCCACAGTGGCACAACCGTGACCGCTTTGTATTATCGAACGGTCATGGCTCGATGCTTATTTATTCATTGCTGCATTTATCTGGTTATGATGTCAGCGTTGATGATCTAAAAGGTTTCCGTCAGTTGCATTCAAAAACCCCTGGTCACCCTGAGCTTGGCTACACACCAGGTATCGAAACCACGACTGGTCCACTAGGACAAGGTATTGCCAATGCCGTTGGTTTTGCGATTGCAGAAAAAACTTTAGCCGCCCAGTTCAATCGTGATGGCCACAACATTGTTGACCATAATACCTATGCGTTCTTAGGCGATGGTTGCTTGATGGAAGGTATCAGTCATGAAGTTTGCTCACTAGCTGGCACGTTAGGTCTTGGCAAGCTGGTCTTCTTCTACGATGACAATGGCATCTCTATCGATGGTAATGTCGAAGGCTGGTTCACAGATGATACGCAAGCGCGCTTTGAAGCGTATGGCTGGCAAGTTATCAAAGTCGATGGTCATGATGCTAATGCGATCACGCAAGCAACTGAACAAGCGCTTAAAGAGACTACTAAACCAAGTCTTCTGATTTGCAAAACCACGATCGGCGCGGGTAGCCCGAACAAGCAAGGTCTAGCAGCCAGTCATGGTGCACCACTAGGTGATGATGAAATCGCCTTGACTCGTGATGCATTGTCTTGGAAGCATGCCCCGTTTGAATTAGATGATGAAATCTATGAAGCGTGGGATGGCAAAGCCAAAGGCGACGTACAACAGAAGAACTGGGATGCTGACTTTGACGCTTATAAAAAAGCCTATCCTGAACTGGCATCTGAGTTATTGCGTCGTTTAAATGGTGATTTGCCTGCTGACTTTGATAGCCAAGCACAAGCCTACATTCAGCAAACTCAAGAAGCGGGCGGCGATGTTGCCAGCCGTAAAGCCAGTCAAAACGCCATCAATACCTTACAGCCATTATTACCAGAATTGCTAGGCGGTTCAGCGGATCTAGCTGGCTCGAACCTCACGCTATTCAAAGGCGCTAAAGGCATCGAGAAAGATGCTGACGGCAACTATATCTATTACGGTGTACGTGAGTTCGGTATGACTGCGATTGCCAATGGTATTGCATTGCATGGCGGTTTTATCCCTTACGTCGCGACGTTCCTAATGTTTATGGAATACGCACGTAACGCTGTCCGTATGGGCGCATTGATGAAGCAGCGCGTCATCCATGTCTATACGCATGACTCTATCGGTCTGGGTGAAGATGGCCCAACGCATCAGCCAGTTGAGCAATTGACTAGCCTACGTACCACGCCAAATCTACGCACATGGCGTCCTTGTGATGCGACCGAATCTGCCAGTGCTTGGGTTGAGGCCATTAAGTCTGAACATAATCCATCAGCATTGATTTTTAGTCGTCAAAGCTTGCCACATCAAGCCCGTGATAGCGAGCAAGTAGCGAACATCACTAAAGGTGGTTATGTACTGGCAAAAGAGCAAGGCGAGCTACAAGCCATCATCATCGCTACTGGTTCAGAAGTTGGCCTAGCGATGGAAGCGTATGAAGCACTAAGCGCAAATGGTGTTGGCGTACGTGTCGTTTCTATGCCATGTGCAGAGATTTTCGTTGAGCAAGATGCTAGCTATCGTGAAGCGGTATTGCCTGCCAATATCCGTGCCCGCGTTGCAGTAGAAGCGGCACATGTGGATTACTGGTATAAGTTCGTTGGTCTAGATGGCAAGGTCATCGGTATGACCACTTATGGTGAGTCAGCGCCAGCAGATGAGCTGTATAAAGAGTTCGGCATTACCACTGATGCTGTGGTTGATGCGGTGAATAGTTTAGTGTAATCCGTTAGAAAAGTTATAAATAAAAAAGCTGCTAGAGAAATCTGGTGGCTTTTTTTATTGGCTAAATAATCAGTGTATTCATAGTGGTATTTAGTCCATAATTAAAAAAAACAGAGTACGGACTAATTATGAACTGGGATTTGTTGAGTATTTTTATCACGGTTGGCTTGGCGCATTTTCTTGCACTATTGAGTCCTGGACCGGATTTTGTATTGATCGTAAAGAGTGCGATTAAGAACGACAGTAAAGACGCAATAGGGGTTGCGCTCGGTATCACCTTTGCTAATGCAGTGTACATCGGTCTATGTCTAATTGGTGTTGGCTCAATTTTAGCCGCCTCTGCACCTATTATGATTACGCTAAAAATCATTGGTGGGTTGTTTTTAATGTATCTTGGTATACAGGCGTTACGCGCACGAAAAGATGCGTATGACCAATTTCAGGTAGCCCAATCAGCCCATTCAAATATACCTAAGACAACTTTTTTAAAAGAATTTACTGCAGGGTTTTTGTCTGGAATATTTAATCCTAAAAATCTACTCTTTTATCTCAGTTTATTCACTGTAGTGTTGACACCAGAAATAAGTTTTGTGTTCAAATTGGGCTTAGGTATTTGGATGACTGTTGTGGTATTCGCGTGGGACACTGCTGTCATATTTCTATTGTCGACTCGCAAAGTACGCGCTAAATTTACCCAAGTTGCTTATTACATCGATAAAGTTACAGGGGCATTGCTTGGCGTCATTGGTTTAACTATCGTCAGAACAGCAATTGTAGATCGGTAATTTTAACCAAAAGTAATTAGTATATTGATATTGAACGTTATTTATTTTTTCATAACCACTTTCAAGAAAAAAACCATGTCCCTCAAATCCACTTTCAAAGGCTTTCTAGGCGAGACCGTTATCAATGTCGCCATGTGGCTAAAACTTGAAAAAGATGTCTATCACCGATTAAACGGTATTACCTTGCCAAGAGCCAATGGTGGCAGTACCCAAATCGATCATATTATCGTCTCTGTATACGGCATCTTTGTCATCGAAACCAAGAATTATAAAGGCTGGATATATGGTAGCGAGAAGCAAAAGCAGTGGACGCAAGCTTTCCCAAATGGAAGTAAGTATAAATTCCAAAACCCATTACGCCAAAATTATCTGCACATTAAGACGCTCGCGGATCTATTAGGGTTGGAGCTGAGCTACTTTCATTCGATGATTGCTTTCATCGGTGAGTGTGAGCTGAAAACTCGTGATGAGTTGCCTGAACACGTATTGACAGGTGGGATGGTCTCTTATGTGAAGAAGAAACAAGATGAGATACTGACTGAAGACGAGGTCAAGTCTATCGTTGAGCAGATTAATAGCAATAGATTTAGCAAATCTTGGCGCACCAATAGAGAGCATAAAGCCTATCTAAAAGACAAGCATAGCCTCTCAAACAAACAGCCTAGCAGTAACTCCACTGATAAAACAATTGCTAAAACTGCCAGTAAGCCTACACTCGAGCCGGTAATAAAAGAAACCGCTAAACGAGCCACGCTGAAAAGCAGAGAAGTACAGCGCTGGTCTGGTCAAACTGAGATTGAATCTAGCGAGTTACTAACTAATAGTATGAATACTCAGCAGATAAGTACGCCATATGATATGGGTGATAAAGTGTTTCTTACACCGTTTGAGATTGTAGAGTCTGAGCTATTGCGCAATGACCTTAAAACTAATGAGCGTGAGACGACCAAGTCTAGTGCAACCAATCATACAGTTGTTCCAGAGCAAGTACCTACCTGTCCAAAATGTCATGGAGAAATGGTTGAACGCACTGCAAAAAAAGGCGAACGCCAAGGACAATCCTTTTATGGGTGCGCGCAGTTTCCAAAGTGCCGAGGTGTAGTAAATATTGCTTAGCCTTTAAAGAACACCGACCCATGCTTCGCATATTTCCCCACTTTTAAAGCATCAGATGCTGAGGCTAATATTTTTGTTTTTTTGCTTGGTTTTGTTCACGAAAACCCAGCGACAAGATGACCGTCGAAACAAGTTTTATCGATGCGCTGGGTACACTCTACAAACTAAACTTTACTTCATAATAAAAGCTACATCAAAATCGTGCGTTGGCACAAAGTTAGTCTCTTTAATCTCAAACGTTGTTGCGCTTACCTTTTTGACTTTACCCTTTCCTTTCCAGCAAAACGATACCAATTCATTAGGATCGCGTTCTACGGTAAGTTTGAAATTGCTAATCGGTTTGGCCCAGTTAGCCCCCGTAGTCAATATATAGCTTAAGGCATGATAGGGACGACCACCACCCTTGTGAAATCCTCTCTGAGTTGAACTGTCTACGCAAAAATCTGGGAATTGTTCTTCACCTAGATGAACTGAGCCACCCACAAGCGGTGTATATGAATGCTTGATTTTGGTCGTCGCATTGGCTTTGAATTTTTGCTCCCAACTATAGATAACCTGCGAATCCCAAGGTATATAAAGACTTTCTCTATCATAGATGAATCTATCTAGTGCCTTATTATTACAATCTAAAAGCTGTTGATTGACATATTCAGTGTCAACTTGATACGTCCAAGGTCCCATCATATCAGCCTCGTTAAGACCACAGGATTTAAATATTTCAGTCGTATCAATAGAGGTGTCTGAATAGGTTCTATCGCCATCTTTGACGACAATTGGCCGCATAAAAGTACGGACATGCTGATTAGGAATGATAGGCTTACCATTTATCCAAACTTCAAAGTTGTCATAAGTGGCATTAATATCAGCAAAATCTGAGTCTGTAGAGCTGGGGACAGCTGGCATAGGAAATAAAACGGTTTCGGTAATATCCTTATTGCTTAAGTTTTTAAACTCATAATTGACGCGTACTTCATCTTTGGAGATGTATAAATCTTCACTATGCATGCTGATATTTTTATTTTTAAGATACTCAACACCGCCTGCACCGACATAGCCAGTAGAGTCATTGGCTTGGGCAGCCGTCATCGCTAGCAGAACAGCGCAAGCTAATTGGCTGCTACACATAAAATATCTCTTAACCATATATTTCTTCCAAGCGTAAACAAGCAACCAATCGACCGTCCCATTCGCGCAGTTGTGGCTCTACTTCGCTGCATTGCTGTTTGGCATATGGGCAGCGTTTATGTAGGGCGCAGCCACTTGGTGGATTTAGTGGACTTGGTAGCTCACCTTGTAGGGTCAAATCATTTTTATGACCGTTTACCGTTGGTGCCGCAGCCAATAACGCGATGGTATAAGGGTGTTTTGGCGCATTATAAATCGCTTCTTTCGGGCCGTGCTCGACCGCTTGACCTAAATACATCACCATCACATCATCAGCGACATGACGCACGACTGATAAGTTATGCGAGATAAAGACATAAGCAGTACGATACTCATCCTGTAAGTCCATAAACAGATTCAAGACTTGCGCTTGAATCGATACATCGAGCGCGGAAGTAGGCTCATCAGCGACGACAATCTTAGGATTGAGCATCATGGCGCGGGCGAGGGCAATACGTTGGCGCTGACCCCCTGAAAACATATGCGGATAGCGGCCAGCATGTTCGGGGCGCAAACCAACATTTCTCATCATCTCGTTTATCTTGTCACGCTTTTCTTCTTTGGACAGTTTGGTATGGATATCTAATGGCTCAGTCAACTGATAGCCAATAGTATGGCGCGGATTTAAGCTACCATAAGGGTTTTGGAAGACCATTTGGATTTCGGTACGCAGATCTTTTAGCGCTTTTCTGCTATAGCCAGTGGTGGCTTCATCATTGATAAATAACTCACCATCAGTAGGCTCTTCGATGAGTGTGAGCTGGCGGGCAAGGGTAGATTTACCGCAGCCTGATTCACCGACGACGGCCAGTGTCTTGCCAGCCTCAAGCTCAAACGACACACCATTCAATGCTTTAACGTAAGCTTTTGCTTTACCCAACCCTTGCGATACTGGGTAGTGTTTATGTAGATTGTCTGCTTTCAGGACCACTTTATTACTCATACTTGTGACTCCAAGGTAGCGGCGTGAGAAGTGGATAGGTGAGAAGGTGCGCTCGGTAATTCTGGATGAATACAGCGCACTTTGCCATTAGGAGTATCCAATATGGGCGGCGGTACTTCACAGGCAGGCTCTTTGTACGGGCAGCGAGGAGACAACAAGCAACCACTCGGGCGATCGTATTGGCTGGGTACGACACCGGGTAAGCTGTTCAGACGGTCTTGACCGATAGCCAGCTCTGGGATGGCTTGTAGCAATGCTTCGGTATAAGGGTGCGCAGGATGTTGGAAAATCTCCGGCACGGTACTGGTTTCAACCACTTGTCCGGCATACATGACCGCGACATCACGCGAGTTTTGCGCGACCAAACCCAAGTCGTGGGTAATCAGTACCATAGCCATTTGTTTTTCGCGTTGCAATCGGCTTAGCAAGTCCATGATTTGCGCTTGTACTGTGACATCGAGCGCGGTGGTAGGTTCATCGGCGATGAGTAGTTTGGGCTCACAAGCAATTGCCATCGCAATCATGACCCGCTGACTCATACCGCCTGATAACTGATGTGGATAAACCTTGAGTCGGTTTTGAGCATCGGGCATTTCGACCAACTCTAACAGCTCTAAGATACGTGTCTGTACGGCTGAACCACGCAAACCAAGATGCTTACGTAAGACTTCGCCCAGTTGCATCTCAACCGTGAAGCTTGGGTTTAAGCAAGACATGGCATTTTGAAAAATCATAGAGATGTCTTTGCCAATGATGCCACGCTTTTCTTTGGCTGGCATACTGAGCATGTCTTTATTATCAAACACTACTCGCTGAGCGCGCACAGTCGCAGAGGGTGGTAGTAGCCCCATCAGTGCCATCATAGTGACCGACTTACCCGAGCCAGATTCACCCACGACTGCGATGACTTCGCCTTGTGTAATCTTTAACGACACATCATCGACTGCACGAAAAGCGCGCACCCCTTGCCCGAAAGTAACCGAAAGATTTTCAATATCTAACAACAATGGTGATTCTTTTTTTGATGCGTCATTCATAGAAGTGTGAGTGGTAGGCATTTTAATTAATGGTTCAGTCATCTTAGGTCACCTGCTTTAATTTGGGATCTAGCGCATCGCGTAGGCCATCACCAGTCAAGTTAATTGACAATGCGGCTAAGAAAATAGCGACACCGGGCCAAATAGCGAGCCAAACATTACTCTGAATATATTGACGTGCTGTACCGAGCATCGCGCCCCATTCTGCATCGGGTGGCTGTACACCAAAGCCTAAGAAACCAATCGCACCTGCTTCTAAAATAGCAGAAGAGAAAATCATCGTCGCCTGCACGATGAGCGGTGCCATACAGTTGGGCAAAATGGTGATAAATAACAATCTAAGCACACCAGCGCCCATCACTTGTGAAGCGATAAAATACTCACGCTGTAGCTCTACCATCGCAGTTGCGCGCGTCAGACGAATAAAAGGTGGCGTACAGACCAAAGCGATGGTAATAATCGTATTGGTCATAGAAGGCCCTAAGATAGCGGCAATGATGATCGCCAACAGTAAGCTCGGGTAAGACATCAAAATATCATTGACCAGCATGACCGCTTTGCCCCAAACCTTGGGCCAAAATGCAGCACTAAGTCCTAATGAAACACCGACTAACATGGCAAGAGTCGTCGCGCTCAGACCGATAAATAGAGAATAACGCGCGCCATACATCACCCGAGACAAGGTGTCTCGTCCAGCATCATCCGTGCCTAGCCAAAACATGGTATTGCCGCCATCCAGAAAGGCAGGCGGCAACTGCTCTTGACCAGTAAATAACTCGTAAGGGTCATGGGGCGCAATGGCAGGCGCAAGGATGGCAATAATGACCATCAATGCCAGTACAATAAAACCAAGCACCGCGCCTTTATTTCGGCAGAATGTCGATAAAAATAGCTGCCAAGATGACGGCGGTGTGGCGGCCATAAGATTGATATCAGAGGGAAGAACAGAAGGCTTCATGAGCAGTTCCTATAGTGGCTAACGCGTTACAAGTATGTAGAGTTCCATTTCTAGCAATCATTTAAAATGTGCTAAAACTCACTCAAGACCATACAAACACCAATAACCACTATTTATAATATAGTCAGTTCAAAATAAAATTGTTATGTTTAGGACAAACATCATAAAACAAT
>NZ_JADQAK010000016.1:0-80621 GCF_022129285.1 Psychrobacter sp. Ps4 | reverse complement strand
GCAATTAGGTTTGATAATTAGTTTATAACAATTTTAAGTGGGATTGGCTATATAACTGATTAGACTTTATCGACTAAATTAAACCTCCGTATCAATGATCACACACTTCTTATCTATCAACAATTGCTGTTCAAGCAACTCCATTTCCTTACAAGCTCGTAAATTATTAGCTAGTCATAAGTCACGTTAAAATTCTTATCAATCCTAAAACCCTTGTCCAACGTGACGATTAACAATTTTTGGTTTTTGAGCAAGACCAATACATTCTCCTGATCGACATAGGCGCCGTCAGGATTGTCTTCGGTGATGTACGCTTCGCCTTCATCTTCGTATAAGCCAAACGATACAAATGCTTGATAGCCTCCGCCTGCCTGTAGTTGAAAAAAACCACTATCCGAGGCCCCTTGCTGAAGTGTGGCAAGCTGCTCTAGAAGTTTGGGATCGGTGATAGGCAGTTGGTCAAGATCGATGGAGTCGTCATACTGACGGAAATCCTTTTCAGTGAGCGGCAACTGATAGTAGGGATAAACGTGAGTTGCGGTTTTATCCTGATAGTCATCGGCATCCTCACTATACTCAGTGGCTGATGCATAGACAGCAGGTACGATAAGCAGCGAGCTTAGAAATAGGCAACGTAAGAAAGTCATAGCGTTTGGGCACTCTCTATAAAGGTTCATTCAATAGGCTATTGACAAGGTTAGCAAAGCCAAAACCCCACCCTGCCAATTGCCTTAGATACAGTCATTTCACTCATCAACCACCACCCGCTTCTTACCCATCAACAACACCTGCATCAGCGCCTTTTTCTCTTGCTGTAAATCAGCCAATTGCTGCTCAAGCAAATCAATTTCTTTATCGGCATTGGTTAATACAGTGGCGATTTGTTGTTGTTCTTGTTGAGTTGGAAGCCTGATCACTAAATTACGTAAAACACCTAAAGCAACAAATTTTTGTGTGCCGCCAGCATTTAACCTATGGATTTGCTTATCTATGTCATGACTCGATAAGTAATAAATCAAGAAGCCATTTAACAAACCTCCTGTTTCTTTTATCAAAGCCACATTTTTTATTGCATAATTAGATGATTTCACTTTAACTGGATTACCAATTGTTCCTATCATTCCAAATAAGATATCTCCGTCATTTACGCCTGAGCGTTTATTGATTTGAAGATAATCCTCTTCTGAAATGAATTTAACATTTGATAAGTCTAATCTGCCTGAAGATAGTAAGTTCTTAGAGGTAATTAGAGGATAGCCTACATCTATGAACTCAGGGCTGTCATGAGTTCCATCCCTAACATCAGAAATCTTACCAAGCTTAACCTCTTCCCACTCACCCTTGAACCGTTCACCCGACTCATCAAGCAAACGCTTTTTACCCGTCAGCAACTGCTGCATCAATGCTTTTTTCTGCTGGGTACTATTTTCAATCAAACGCTCAGTGGTACTAATCGCTTTATCCCAAGTGGATAAAATTTTGGCGATTTTTTGTTGTTCTGGAAGTGGTGGAACTAACATAGGTAACTTTTCTAAAGTAGCTTTATTTAATTTAAAGCGTCCAGCACCTTGTCTTGATAGAAAGTTAGTAATGTTACGGTGTTGAAAATATATATAAAACCATTCGGAATCGCATGTATCTGAACTTTCAATAATATGTGCATGGTTATTAACGGTACATTTTCCACTAATAAACTGTGTTTGACGCATTGTTTCATATTTAAGGAAATGATCACCATCCTCACCAATCAACGCATATGTACCATCTTGTTCATAATCAGCAATATAATCTTGGATTTTAGTCGGTCCGTAGTATGGGTAAGGACCAGGAATAAGTGAGCGTACTTCTTGGCTTATGGGCTTGCGGAAATTATTCTTTATATTTAAGGCTTCCCCAACTTTATCGAGTTGCCATCCTTTAGGTATAAAGCCAATTCTAGCTTGTATAAGCTCAAGCTTAGAAATCTCATTAGGCACCATAACCCAACTCCTTTAAAAACCCTGCCATCTCAGTCTCTAAACTCTCCAATTCAGCTTTTAACTCAAGACGCTCAGAACGCACCGTATCCAGATCAATCTCCGCCTCTTCCTCAAAGGTATCGACATAGCGTGGAATGTTTAGATTAAAGTCATTTTCCTTGATTTCATCAAAGCTCGCTAGATACGCATATTTATCAACGCTTTCCCGCGCCTTATACGTCTCAATGACTTTAGCAATATTGCTATCGATGAGCTGGTTTTGGTTTTTACCTGATTTGAACTCATTACTGGCATCAATAAACAGTACCGTGTCATCCGTTTTATTCTTTTTAAACAGCAAAATAGCCGCTGGAATACCCGTGCCAAAGAACAGCTTTTCGGGTAAGCCAATCACCGTATCGAGCAGATTTTCTTCAATGAGCTGCTGACGGATTTTACCTTCACTTGACGCGCGGAACAGCACGCCATGTGGCACCACCACGCCCATGCGACCAGTAGCAGGTTTAAGCGTTTCGATCATATGACTGATAAAGGCATAGTCGCCCTTAGTCTTGGGCGGTACACCGCGATGGAAGCGACCATAGGGATCGCTGCTGGCATCTTCATGCCCCCATTTATCCAGTGAAAACGGCGGGTTGGCGGTCACCACATCGAACTGTAATAAGTGCTTGCCGTCTTTGTCGAGTAGCAGCGGATTACGGATAGTATCGCCCCACTCGATACGGTGGTTGTCCTCACCGTGTAGGAACATATTCATCTTGGCCAGTGCCCATGTCGAGCCAATGGCTTCTTGACCGTATAGCGCATACTTCTTGGAATTTGAGTTTTTGCGTACCATCGCCCCGCATTTAATCAATAGCGACCCTGAACCACAGGCAGGATCACATATCTCGTCACCCTCGACAGGCTCAAGGATAGTCGCTAGTAAGTTCGATACTTCTGGTGGCGTATAAAATTCACCAGCCGTCGCCCCACTACTGGCAGCAAAGTGCTTTATTAAGAACTCGTAAGCATTGCCAATCACGTCTAAGCTACCAACACGCTCAACGCTTAGGTTTAGGATGTCTTTGCCAAAGTCTTCTAATAAATGGCGGAGTAGCTCGTTCTTTTGCTTTTCTTGACCCAATTTATCGGTGTTAAAGCTGATGTCTTGGAAGACGTTTTTGAGCTTGGTGCCGTTAGCTTCTTCAATCGCATGGAGCGCTTCGTCAATACGTTGACCGTTACCCGGCTGATGACGCTGCTCGTATAAATCCCAAAAGCTTGCGCCTTCAGGCAACACAAAACGCTGCTTGGACATCATGGCGTGAATCAGCTCTGGATTGTCGCCAAACTGCTCAACCAGTTTGTTGTACTCATCGCGATAGACGTCGGACAAATACTTTAAAAACAGCATGGTTAAGATAAAGTCTTTATAGGTATCAGCGCTGATAACGCCACGGAAGGTGTCACAAGCGTTCCATACGGCTTTGTTGATATCGTCTTGGTTTATTTGGCTAATACTATTAGGTGCGCTGGTTGGCATTTATAGTTCCTAAATACTTTGGAAAGTTATGAATTTTTATAGTGCGGTAATGATAGCAGGGTCTGATATGGATATCTTAAACTGATGGGTATTTAACTATGAGATTATTTCAAATTCGTGTAACATTTGTTTATTTTTACTTTGAGGCAAAGCATGGTTTTAATACGACATTTTATCCAAAAAATGGCAATAGCAATACTAGCACTGAGTATCAGCTGGTCAGTATTAGCGGCAAATTTTGAGTCTATTAAAGCATTAGCTGAATCAGGCGATGTTCAGTCTCAGCTTGAGCTTGCTAAGCACTATCAGACGCTCGTAAAACCAGACTATCGTATTTTTAATAATGAACCTATCGACTTCTATTATGAAGGTAAAGACGTAGATAAAAATGCTAAAAAAGCTTTAAGTTGGTATTTAAAAGCAGCTAACCAAGGTAATACTGTTGCCCAAGCGAAGGTTGGCGGTATTTATCATGATGGTATACATGTCCCGCTAGATCATGCCAAAGCTTTTGAATGGTATCAAAAATCGATTAAAGAGGATGTGGCCGAAGCACAGTTTGGCTTAGGGCTAATATACGCTTACGGTAATGAAGTGCCTAAAGATCTAAAAAAATCAAAATATTGGCTTACAAAAGCAGCAGCACAAGGTTATGCCCCTGCTTTGTTCCATCTGGCGTATGACTATCAAAATCATTATGGCGATGACGAAAGCCAGAAAAAAGCGCTTGAACTGTTTAAACAACTGGCGAATACAGAGAGTCAAAATAGTGAATATGCTGTTCGCTCTTACTATGCACTAGGCTTTATGTACTATGATGGCTATGGTACTGAAAGGAATTATCACCAGTCGGTATACTGGTATCAAAAAGCTGCTGAACAAGGTCATGATACTGCTCAACTGGAACTGGGAAGAATGTACTCTAGAGGTGAAGGCGTACAAAAAAATCATGAAGAAGCCCTAAAATGGTATACAAAAGCAGCAAATCAAAGAAATGTCTTGGCACAAACAGGTTTGGCATGGATGTATTACCATGGTAACGATATTGAACAGGATTATACGCAAGCTTTTAAGTGGTTGAACAAGATAGTAGAGAGCGGTAAGGACGACCACTCAATTCAAGCAATGCTTGCGTCGTTATACCTCAATGGTGATGGTGTCGCTCAGAGTGATGATGAAGCAATCAAATGGTACGGTAAAGCCTGTCAAAATGGCAATCGCTACAGCTGTAAGCAATATCTAGAATTAACCCAATAATAGAAATAAACCATATGAAAACAATTGCATTCTGTCTACTAGCTAGCCTAGCTCTAAGCGCTTGTACAACGGGTATAAAAAGTAGCTCGACCATCAATAATCCCGACTCAGATGTAACTCAGTTCCCCGTTGAGACGGCTGTGATAAACATTTTTACCAAAGAATATAGCGACTCGCTATACAGCCTACTTTCTGATAAAAAATCTTTAGAATTTGACTATAAAATAATACCCAAAGCAGCGTCTAATTTTGAAAATCAACAGGTTCAAAGCGTACAATCAATCTCTAGTACTAGCATAGATAACGAAGTGATAACTAGAAATATCAGAATGAGTTACTTTACTCTCAATCCTTTCCTATTTAAAGGCTATACGAGTAGCTCAGGAGAATATAGCGTAGCTACGCAAAGCGCTATCCTACCTAGAGTAGCGAATGTAGGTAGCTCTGGTAAGTCTGTAGCTGCAATAGTGTATTCAGATAGTAGCAAAAGTAACCAAATAAGATCTTATACAGAAAAGTGGTCGTTATCAAAAGCCAGTCAGAATACAGCATGGTTTTGTATGGAAGAACTGGCACACGGTAATTTAGCTTTTAAGAAAAAGAAAATTCAATGTTTTGAAATTGACGAACATGGCGATATTTTAGATAGTAAAATAATAGAAACTTATAAAACAGAAGTTGGTGTTAAAACTATAGAAGTAATAAGTAGATTATGAAGATAAAAGGTTCTACTACTAACCAAGCTACAATGTATTTGCATTAAAAAAATACGTCATAGCTAAATAAATATTATAAAAACCTATAACTTATTAGCGAGTTAATTTATGAAAGTATTAGCATTAATAGCAGTGGTAGCTCTAGGCCTAAGTGCTTGTACTACTATGAATAACGATGTGATAACCCCAAATAAATCAAACCAAATAGTCACGCAATATCCTGTAGAGACCGCCCTACTCAATATCTATACCAAAGCGCGTACTGATACCCTGATACAAGCCAATGACAATCAAAACACAGTGCTTGAGATAAAAGTCGTTCCCAAAGGGAAAATGACATTCAACAACCAGCAGGCACAAGGTGCCGAAACTGCTTATACCATAAAATCAGATGGCATCATCGATCAGCAGCTAATATCAATCAATTACTATACCCTAAACCCTGTAAAGTTCTATGGCTTTACCAACAATCTAGGGGAGTACTCGGTAGCTAATCAAACCTCTGATATGCCCAAAATGGCAACTATAGGCGACTCAAGCGAGTTTATCACTGAGAGTGTCTATAGCGACAGCAGTCAAGATAAGTTAATCAGCAAATATACTCAGAGTTGGTCGCTGAAACGCGCTACTAATGATACCGCTTGGTTTTGTATAAACGCTTCAGAAAATCTGCTATTGAATGACGCCAATGGCACTATGTCTGAATGCTATAACATCAACGCTAAAGGTGATTTATTAAGTACTAAAGTAGTAGATTCAAGCCCATTAGAAGACGGTGTTAAGAGAATAATTTATAACAGTCTGTGATAGGTATAAATAAGGATGAATATATGAGAATCTTAAGACTATGCTGTGCGGTTGTTTTGCTTGCTGGCACGACTATACAAGGTCATACAAAACCACTCAATGATAGCGTGCAATATCCTATCTCTGCGCCATTATCTCAGTTAATTACTGGCAATTTCGTTAAAATAATAGCACTGTCTAATGAAGGTATGATCTCAAAAATAACGACCACCCAAACTCGAAAAGGCCAAGTTAAGGTCGATAATAAGACAGCGTTCACTGTGGTGAACGATAACGTAATGACCCTCAACAGCAAGCCTCTAACTTCTGCAACACTCACACGCTACTACAGCTTAGATCCGCTGACCAGTCATGGCTCACCTGATCAAGAAGCGCTAGACATTGACATAACGTTCAGTGCCTTACCTACAACAGCCGCTATCGGTGACTCGGGTGAATTTGCGAAAAGTGTGATGCCAACAGAATATGATAATGACCTAACACAGACAGCCATTCAAACCTGGTCGCTTAAGCAAGCCACTGACAATACTGCTTGGTTGTGCCTGCACACCACTCTTACGGAGCCCTCATCACCAGAGGACGTTGCTGCGGATGAGTGCTATCAGGTTACGCGCAGTGGTGCTATCGTGGATATGAAAATTACGGTCCCACCGCCGATACAAGTGCAGTTGGCGACTATCAACTTTTCATAAGAAGACCTATTGAAAAGGACTCATATGAAAGCTCTAGGATTATGTACATTACTAGCTTTCTTAATCGGCTGTACAGCAGCCGACGTAGCGACGGATTCATGGGGAACAAGCGTTATGCCCTCATCTTCGAGTGATAGCACGCGTGGTGTCAGTCCCGACTTGCCCGTTGAATATCATAGCTCAATAGAAGGTCATGACGACACTTGTGGATTTAAGAACAGCGCTGGGAATGTTATTACCCCTGCTATCTATGATCATTGCGGTGAGTTCCATGACGGCATGGCTTACGTGACGCACGGTTATGACACGATTGGTTATGTCGATATTCAAGGTAAGGTTGCCATACCTGTTATTTATCCTATCTTTTTTGACTTCGTACCTGAGATGCATAATTTTAGTGAAGGTCGAGTTGCGGTTTATAAAGATGACAAATGGGGCTTTATGGACAAGCAAGGCAAGCTCGTCATTCCTTATGTCTATCGCTATGTTGGAGATTTCTCAAATGGACTGGTAACGGTGTTAAGAAATGAAAAATTTGGTGCCATTGACAGTAATGGCGATACCGTCATTGATTTTCGATACCAACAGCTTGGCAACTTTAAGGAAGGTCTAGCAAATTTTAGTCTGACAGATGACCAAAAAGTAGGATATATAAACACTAAAGGTCAGCCAGTTATTGCCTCTACATGGGATGCCGCATTGGATTTTTCTGAAGGTCTGGCGGCGGTAGGTGTCGGAGATAACGATAAGTTGAAATGGGGATTTATTGACCACGCAGGTCGAGTAGTCATTGAGCCAAAATATAATGCAGCCTCTCCCGATGTGGGCGACTTATCTTTATACACAGATGTCAGCGACGGTTATTTTATCAATGGTCTGGCCACTATGTACTTAGAAGGTGACCAAATCACGCAGGTCATTATTGATAAGCAAGGTAATGAAATTAAGCGTCAAACTTATGACAGTTACGACGATATATTTGGCGAAATTTCTTTTTAAAAGATCTTTAGTGAATGGGAAGGAAACCTTAATAACCAAAAAACGCTTTTTAGTGATAGTATATGTTTGAAACTAAATAATGCTTTAGAAATATTTAGTTACGATTAATCATGAGATAAATCCCATTATTTACCTTACATCCAATACTACAAACCTGTTGGTCTATTTGATGGTCTAATACTTAGCTACAGTATATTAAATACATTTATATCAATCACTTGAAAATATAGTTAGACTTCCTCCTTCACCGCCAATCTTATTCTGCTTAATCAAAGCCTCTAGCTTTTCCCATCTGTTCAAACAACTCCGAAATACCTTTTAATCCAAAATACTTTCTGAAATTTTTAATTACAAACCTCTTTTTGGCTTAATCTATTTGCCTATGTCATTTTGTAACCTTTTATTTATTACATTCCTCTCGCTTACGCCCCTCCCGCACCTTTACTTGATGTTTCGCTATTTTCTACCAACATCGCCGCAGCCGTTTTTTTGAGTATCACCCACTGTTCATCGTCGACATAGATACCTTCTTTCCATGCGCGCTGATGGGTTTCAAATAGCTCATCTGTCGATATTTTATGATTGAAATGCTGTATGTCCTGTTCAATATCAAAATTTTGGGTCGCAATTTCAATGACCATGTCATTGGTATTATAATTGGCTTGTGCTTGGTCAAAAAAGTATAAATCAGGATACACAAAACCTTGATTTAACGTAAATAATGTATGCTTGGGCACAGAACCATTGTCCCATTTAGCCAGACAAGCGAAGCCTTTGGCAGCCAGCCCCACCAGCTCGCTATAAGCCAACCAGCGGTTATGACAGTTCTGTAAATAAATATGAAAATGCGCCAAATCACCCATTTTTTCCAGAGCATAGTCAATGATAGTCGGCAAGTGACAAGCCAAGCTGCTACCATGCAGATCTAAACGAATAGCGCCGTCTTGTTGATGGACGATATCGATTGGCGTATCGTGCTCAGTTAAGATATACGGACTGGCATTGTTAAAGTGTCTGATACCGTCCAAGCCCGCCATCTGTAACTCAGCAACCATAGTAGCAATCACATCCGCTTCGCCTACTTCTCGGTGCATCCCAGTAAAGGCTTTGTGTACTATCGTCACGATTTCATTATGCGATACGATCATGAGTCAAACCTCCCTGCTCTTTCGATAAATTGGGTAATAAAGGAAACAGCCACTCATCACTATGCACTTCTGCAAACAAAGGCGCACCTTGAAACAAGGTGATCCGCACCCAGCGATCTGATCTGGGATCGAACTTGGTGGCACCAAACATCGATAATTTACACCGTAACAGGTGCATGGGTAATGCGGTTTTATGCAAGACATTCATCTGAATATCGCCCAGTGGCTTATGTCCCATTGTCCAAACGCGGCGCGCAATCGAGCGATATTTTGGCTGATTCAAGATGAACTCTGAAATGAGCTGCTTTGGATCGGTGGGTTTCAACGCGAGATACAGCTTATTTGCTTGCCGTGCGATGTCTAATGCAAGCTCACGATCAGCACCCGGTTCTTGCCCGCGCACGCCCATCCTTGGCTCCTCTTTATCCACCGAACGATACCAAAACCAATGGCTATTATCGGGCTGGCTAAAATCAATATTAATCGCCCACTGATAATGTAGCTCTAATACATCGATTAAATCTTGGATCACCTTGCCTTTCGGTAGCGACAGCGTTTCATCGGCATTTATTTTTTCTTGAAACGCATCGACACGCTCAGGATAAAGCTCCATCAAGCAAGAGATAATCACTTCTTGGCTCTCAAGGCTTAGATGATGGTGAGCTTGTAAGAACTCCGCCCATGTACTGTATTGATTAATGGTTGCCATCAAATTATTTTGTAGTACGGCTAATTCCGCAACGACCGCTTCATTGAGTTTAATTTGCTGCTCATTGATAGTGACAATTTCACTAAAATGCTGAATAGCGCGTTTGATTAAACTGGCAAAATGCGCCGTTTCATTAGGCTCAATTTGGCAAACCAGTGTCGCTTGCAACGCTTCTTCACGGGTAGTCAGCCATTGATCGACGACACAGGGATGGTTGATTAGATACGGTGCCATGCCTAGACCGGTGGCGTTACCAACTCCCAAGTAACGCTTAATCTCTGGATGCAGCGCAGCGGCGTTGCTACCACCTTTTTGCTTTGCCAAATAATCGACCCAATCTAAGCTAAACTCACGCAGCAAATACACGGCACACATCTGCGCTCGAAAGGATTGATCAAAATCTGCACTGTGATCTAACGGTTTAAAGTCATAAATACCAAACTTACCATTGCCATAGACGGCAGTAGTGCGCAATATATAACCCACTTGCGCAAGTATATCTAAATCTGGTTGCTGACCAACGGCGAGTGAGCTAACGATATGATCAAAGACCCGTACGCTTTTATTTGCTCGTGCCAGCACCATCACCATATTAGAGTTGCGACCTGCTTCTTGCAGCGGTACGTTGGCTTGTAGGTTACCCAGTAATTCCTCACTTATTTCACCAAAGACCAGACCAAAGGTCACATCCCATTTTTGGGCAATCACCCTATCATTACGCTCTTCATCAGCCAGCTCATTACAAAACACCACCAGATGATACAGATGCTCTGGAGTATTGAGGCGATAAATAACCGTGCCATAGCCTTGCTCATCCAAATCCCACAAATGGGTACTGAGCGTCCATTGCTCTCTATCAATCTTACGCAGTAACGTGCGCACAAAGCTAATGCGAGTTTGGTGCATCGCGCCCAACCTTTCTGCATTCATAATCACGTCACGAGTACGAAATTCAGTACTAAGTTGAGGCGGCTTGACGTTAATACTTTCATTATTTGCATGAATCATATTCATAATTTCACTACCTTACCTAATATATTGAGCCAGCAGCTTTGTTAATAATCTCAATGATGATATCTATTGGTAAATAAGTATTCAGCCGTTTTGAGGATCGTTGTTTTGACCTTGACCGTTTGGTGGTCAATCAGTTTTTTGAGTAAGCTTTTCCTTAGCGAGTTTTTCTTCGCTAATTTTATGTCTTACCTCTACCTGATTAGGTCGATACAAGTCTTGCTCTCGCGCCATTTGCTGGGCAATTTGTGGCCCGTTCCATAGCGATGGCAGCAGGATAAAGGAGACAGGCACAGCGGTAATCACGATAAAAGACTGCAACGCTGTCACGCCACCTGAACCAAGCGAGATTAAAACAATCGCTGTTACCCCCATCATGATGCCCCAAAAGGTACGAATCATGGCATTTGGCTCACGCTCGCCACTGATGACCACACTGATGGTATAGGTCATCGAATCACCTGTCGTGACGATAAAAACAGTGGTTAAAATTAGAAATAATATCGAGGTAATTAAAGGAAAGGGTAATTGCTGGGTGACTGCTAATAGTGCACCAGGTAAGTTAAAGCCTTCAAACGCGCTACTGACACTGCCCGGATTGGCAATCTCAAACGCCAGACCCGAACCACCAACGACGGTGAACCAAAAGCAAGTAACGAGTGGCGCAATGATACAAACCGTGGTAATCAATTGACGAATCGTACGACCTCGTGAGATACGAGCAATAAATATCGCCATCATCGGGCCATAACCCAAGAACCAACCCCAAAAGAACACCGTCCAACCGCCAAGCCAGCCTTCATCACCGCGAAAAGTGGCCATCGGAATAAAGTTATCGACCATCGTGCCGACACCTTGAATATAACCATTGACGATAAAATTGGTCGGTCCAAATATCAAAATAAAGACCATCAGCGCAACTGCCAATATGACATTGAAGCGGCTGAGCAATTGCATGCCTCGAGCAAGACCACTGATCGCTGATAAGGTATAAAGCACAATCGCGAATATGATAATGATAAGCTGGGTGGCAAAAGTATCAGGAATACCAAACAATTCATTCAGTGCATAGCTGGTCTGTAGACCCAAAAAACCAATAGGGCCAATCGTACCCGCAGCCACGGCGACGATACAGCAAGCATCGATAATCGCGCCCGTTTGACCAGTAAGTACGCGCTCACCAAACATAGGATAAAGAAGTGTGCGAGGTTTCAGCGGCAAACCTTTGTTATAATGCAAATGCATGACCACAATCGCGGTCAAACTACCGACAATCGACCACGCCAAAAATCCCCAATGCATAAAAGATTGTGATAAGGCGTTAAATGCTCGTTGTTGCAAGTCTGGTGACTCACCGTATAAAGGAGGCGCTGACACGAAATGAGCAATAGGTTCTGCCGCCGCCCAAAAAACCCCACCGCCAGCCAACAATGTACAAAACAGGATGGCCATCCACTTGAAATTGTCCATTTCAGGCTTTGGTAAGTTGCCCAAAATCACACGACCCGTGCGACCTGCACCAACCGCTAAAGCGATGACGAAAGTAGCGAGAAGCAGAATTTGCCAAAAAGGGCCAAAGATATTGGCCGACCATTTAAAACCAACATCCACAATCGTTGCTAACTGTGCTTCTGCAAAAATAGCCATGAGCACAAAAATCGTAATAAACCCGCCACTATACCAAAAGGCAGGGTTTTTTAGCCCCAACGCATCAATATCGGCAGCAGCTGGTACAGCGCTGACCTTATCCGCTGTGCTATTGGCAGCGTTTGAGCGTCCTTGCTCACCTTGGTTAAGTCCCTTTAAATCGGCCATGATGTGGCTCCATATGCTAACGTTTCGTTATTTAGATCAGACGTATAACAATGAGGCTATAACCAGATAACCTCACCATATTATTTTAAAGCTATTTATTTTAAAGCTACTTACTTCAAAACTGTCTATTTCAAATGGCTGTGCGCTATAAAACATCTGTCGTCTTATAACGATTTTTAGCGATGACTTGCTAGAATTATCCTTTAGGAATGAGCCTTTAAGCTAAAGGCTTTAAACCACTCTCAAGAAAATCAAACCAGTTTTGACCGATAACTTTTCCAGCGTCAATCTCATTAAAACCATGTTTGAGCAAGCCGTTATAAATGTTTTCCATACCGTCCTTACCAGCGAACCATGGCAAAGTATCTGGCCAACCTGAATTATTGGCATTGCCTTCACCATAATCCATCGCTTTTGACCAGCGGCCATTACGCATCCACTCAAGCACGGCTTGCGGTTGATTGAGACACAAGTCACTACCAATGGATAAATGCTCTACGCCATATTTTTCAGCACAATTGGCAATCATCGTACAGAAATTATCTAATGTGCAATCACTACCATTTGGCAAATGAAACGGGTATAAGCTAAAACCTAACAACCCGCCCGCTTTGGTTAATGCACTAATAACCGTATCCGATTTATTACGCAGGGCATCGTGTGCTGTGGTTGGGTTGGCATGGCTGATACATATCGGGCGACTAGAGTGCTCAATCGCTTCAAGCGTTGAACGCTCAGCGCTGTGTGACATATCGATAATCATACCGACACGGTTCATCTCAGCGATGGCCTGCTGACCAAAACGTGTGATGCCGCTGTCATTCTGCTCATAACAACCAGTTGCCAGTAAGCTCTGGTTGTTATAAGTCAGTTGCATAATCAATAGACCCAAGCGGCGCATGACGCTGATTAGGCCAATTTCATCATCGATTGGTGAGCAGTTTTGCGCGCCAAAGAAGATGCCAACTTTACCCTGCTCTTTTGCCGTTTTGATATCAGCAACTGAGTACACTGGCAAGATAAGATCGCTATTTTGCTCAAAGCGTGTGTGCCACTCGCTAAAGCGGGTCATGGTCTGACGGGCATCTTCGTGATAGACCAAGGTGGCATGTACCGCATTGATACCACTGGCTTGTAGCATCTTAAAGTAGTCACGATCCCAATGGCTATACTGTAATCCGTCAATGACGATATGGTCTTGGTACATATCAATTCCCTTTAATACTTTTATCAGTAGCCACTATCGTTGGCGATTAAGTGCTTTTTCACACCGTGTCGCTTCGATAGCGGCGAGCAGTCTTATTAAGATAGTTCTAGTACGCTTTTTGATAAGCGGTCTTGACGATGGTATAGAACTCTTTGGCATATTGACCTTGCTCACGCGGGCCAAAGCTTGACTGTTTACGACCACCAAACGGTACATGATAGTCCGTACCTGCAGTCGCTAGATTGACCATGACGCAACCTGCTTGCACTTGTTCTTTGAACATCGCACTGCTACGCAAGCTTTGGGTGATGATGCCGCCCGTCAGACCAAAGCGCGTGTCATTGGTCATGGCAATCGCTTCGTCCAAATCCTTGACACGCATGACACAAGCCAGCGGCGCAAATACTTCTTCTTGGTTGATATCCCAGCTGTTGTCCGTCTCGGTAAATAACGTAGGCGACATATAGTAGCCGTCATGTGGCATCTCTAAACGCTCACCACCAAAGGCTAAATTGGCACCGGATTGCTTGGCTTTTTCGATCCAGTCCATGTTTGATGCCAGTTGTTTATCATCGACGACAGGCCCCATAAAGATACCGTCATCAAGCGCATGACCGACTTTTAAGGTTTTCATTTTTGCGACCACACCTTCGACGAAGGCATCATGAATACTATCCATCACGATGAGGCGCGAAGAAGCCGTACATTTCTGCCCTGAACCACCAAATGCACCAGCAACCGCCGCATCGATAGCGATTTGCAAATCGGCATCGTCAGCGATGACCAAGGCGTTTTTGCTGCCCATCTCAAGCTGACAACGAATAAAGTTCGGTGCCGTCGCAGCAGCAACCTTGCGACCTGTTGGTACAGAACCCGTAAAGCTAACCGCATCGATATCTGTAGAATTGATGAGTGCATCACCGATTGACGAGCCGCCGCCCAGTAGCAGGTTAAACGTCCCTTCTGGCATGCCTTGACGATGGATGATTTCGGCCAATGCCACTGCGCTGGCTGGTGTTAAATTCGCTGGCTTCCAAATGACAGTGTTACCAAACGCTAGCGCTGGCGCGATCTTCCACACAGCAGTGGCCGTTGGAAAGTTCCAAGGTGAGATAATAGCGACCACACCGACTGCTTCGCGGGTGACTTCAACCTTGACACCAGGACGCACTGAATCAGCGTTATCACCGATTTGACGCAATACTTCAGCGGCATAGTAATGAAAGAACTGACCTGCGCGGTAAATCTCGCCGCGACCCTCTAGGAAAGGTTTACCTTCTTCAAGAGACAACAGCGTACCTAGCTCATCACAGCGAGCAATCATTTCATCGCCAATCGCTTGTAGGATAGACTGCTTTTTTTCTAAAGGAGTCGCTTCCCATTTTGGCTGAGCTTGACGGGCAGCAGCAATAGCGTCTTTGACTTGATCGCCACTGGCTTGGGCGAACTCACCGATAATGTCAGTGATATCAGATGGGTTAATATTGGCTACGGTATTTACGCCTGACTGCCATTCACCGTTAATATAAAGTGATTTGGTTGGGTCTTGCTGCAATATCTGTTTGGTAGTGTGAACTGACATAAGAGCTTCCTTGATAAAGTATTAAAAGATGGAATATTAAAATTAGTTTTAAGGCACAGCGGCATATACGACCAGCTCAACCAGCATTTCCTCTCGTGCCAGTCCTGCTATCACGAGCGCTGCCCGATTTGGATAGGGTGCTTCAAAGTATTCAGCATAGACTTGGTTGACGGTTTTTAGATAGTCGCGATCGGTCACATAGATCATGACCTGTAGTACCGAATCCATACCAACATTGGCACTTTCTAGTGTGTGCTTGAGATTATCTAACGTTTGGCGGGTTTGCCCTTCAATACCACCTGCAACCACATCACCATTTTCATCGATAGGAATCTGCGCGGTGTACAACGTACCATTGCTAGTGATCGCCCATTCTAAAGGGGCTTTAGACGCATAAAGTGAGGTTTTGATGGTTTGTTTGGTTGAATGAGTCGTCATGTCGTCATATCCTTTGATCAATGATTGGGCAGCGATTGCTATAGAGTTATCCTACCCAAGTATTAACGATAAATCTAACTAATTAAATTTAGAATATGATAGATTTAATCTATCATATTCTATATCTTATATATTAATAGTGGTGAGGAGTAAGCGTATGAAATTACAGCAATTACGTCACTTTTTATGCGTGGTAGAGGAACGTGGCTTTCGGGCGGCGGCGGATCGCGCCAATCGCTCGCAAGCGGCGTTGTCTGCCTCGATAAAGGAATTGGAAAAAATACTAGGTCAGCGCTTATTTGAAGGAGGAAATAAAGCAACACTCACGCCTTTTGGCGAGACTTGTTTACCAAAAATCGAGCAGTTTATGACGATTTATCAAGCGCTAGAGGATGATTTAAAAGGAGTAGCCGCTGGCGATAAAGGCAAAATAAGGATTGCAAGCGTGCCATCACTGGTGACAAAACTCTTGCCTAGCGTGTTGGTTGAGTACTCCAAGAGATATCCTGATGTCGAGATTGTACTAATAGATGATAACTCTGTCGGTGTTGCCAATCGTTTATTGGCAGGTGAAATCGATTTGGCATTGGGCAACTGCACCAGTATCGATCAATCAAATATAGATTTCACCTTGCTCATATCTGACCCGATTGGCGTGGTCTGCTTAAAAAGCAACTCGTTAAATCAACCAGTAAAACCGTCAAGAAACCATCAAAAAATAGGGCTTAAATGGCAACAACTGATGACCCAGCCTTTTATTTATAATGGCACTTGCCGATTGCTCGAAAACACACCCGCCGAGGTACTCAACCGTAATGCGCGTTACACGGTCGAGAATATTACTTCCTTATTTTCATTATTACGCAATGATCTTGGCATAACCACCCTACCCAAGCTCGCCTTTCCGTCGAATGAGCCAGAATTGGTATGGCTCGACTTACTTGAACCTACCTTAGACAGACAAATTGGTATTTTTAAATTGGCAAATAAAACGATCTCACCGCCAGCACAAGCTTTTCATGAACTGTGCATTCAGTATGTCCAGAATCACTATATTTTATAAAAACAGGTTAAAAATGGTTTAAAAACAGGTTGAAAATTGGTTAAAACATAACTCATTACCGCCTACTTTTATAAGCCACTATCAGAAATTCCATTCACTTGAATAAAAGCGTCTCTCACCTATGTCTAAAGGTTTAATTTCCGTTACTCGTGGCCTCTTATCTGTTATCGGCATCATACTTATCATCGATTGCGCTGCATTGATGGTCGTCGGTAAAGTCAACTTCGGCTCGGTTGTACCTTTTTTAGTCGGCATAGTTTTTGTCATACATGGAATTTTTTGGCATGCAATACGCAGGTTTTGCAGCCAACATTATGGGTTCAACCGCCTTTGGTATGGGTTATGGGCTGTATTTATACTTTGGTTGTTGAGCTTCGCTCTATTTATTTGGTCATTACAACAGCAGATTGCGCTTAGCCAGCAGCCTGCACCGACAGTGGCAGCGATTATTATATTAGGCTCCGGCACGGTTGCAGGTAAGCCGACACCGACGCTCGCCAAGCGCTTGGACACCGCTGTGCCCCTTATCGAGACGCAACCAGATGCTTTGGTGATAACCAGTGGTGGCGTTGGTTTTCAGCGTACACGTAGCGAAGCCGATATCATGGCCACGTATTTGCATGAGGCACATGGCGTGCCATTCGAACGCATTTTACAAGAAGGCAAAAGTACCAGTACGGAAGAAAACCTCGCTAATAGCCGAGCGTTGTTAGAAGCAAAAGGGCTGTCTATCACTGATCCTATCGCCATCGTTACCAGTGATTTCCATAGCATTCGCGCAGCCAGCATTGCGCGACATCAGGGCTATGCACAACCGATTACCGTCGCCAGTCCGACGCCTTTAACCATTCGTTATAACGCTTGGTTTCGCGAGTATTTTGCCTTTGTCAGTGGCTGGTTGTTAGGAGAGTATTGATGGTGATGTATATTTCACCAGCTTGAACAAGCTTACTGCTAAATATCATAGCTCTAGCGTTGCCGCATTACTGTTTTTACCAATCAAAACGGTGGTAATTTTACAGTGCGTTATAATCAGTAAGAACCACTGATAAATACTGCAAATAAAAATAATAATGATGGAGCGCATTATGCTATTGGATATCTTTTTAACTGTTCATTTCATGCTGCTGATACTGATCTCTTTGCGAGTGCTTGCGCGCCATGATCTGACCTCGCCCGCTCGGCTTGCTTGGCTCGTCATATTGTTCATTTTGCCTTATCTGGGGGTTGTAATTTATTGGATGTTTGGTGAGGTGCATCTAGGACGCGATTTTACGCGCAAACGTAAAGAGATCATCGATAAATTAAGCGCACATAGTCCCGAAGTACTTGGTGATGACATCGCTTTGTCGGAGGCTATCAAACCTGAATACCAAGCGGCCTTTGCCTACTCTGCCAATGCAACTGGCTATCATACAACGGTGGGCAATCACGCAGAGCTGATGGCAGATGCGGCTGAGACGCGCAAACGTATGATTGCCGACTTTGATGCAGCGACCGATCATATTCATGTGCTGTATTATATTTGGCTAATCGACGGTATGGGAATCGATACTGCTCAAGCGCTCATACGAGCGGCAAGGCGCGGCGTCATATGCCGAGCAATGGTTGACGGTATGGGCTCACGAAAAATGGTCGGCTCAAAGATATGGCAGGAAATGATAGAAGCTGGCGTACAAGTCAGTGTTTCCCTACCAATTAGTAATCTTTTAAAGGTACTCATGTTTAGCCAGATTGACTTGCGAAATCACCGCAAGATTACGGTTATTGACGGCAAAATCGGCTACTGTGGCAGTCGCAACTGCGCCGATCCTGAGTTTCGTGTAAAGCCAAAATTTGCGCCGTGGGTAGACATTATGCTGCGAGTCGAAGGACCAGTGGTGGCACAGAATCAGATGTTGTTCGCCAGTGATTGGCTGACTGAAAATCCTGATACGCCGCTTGACAGCTTTCCTTATTTTATTGACCCTCAACCAAAGCGACAAAAATCCCCACAACCAGAAACTGATAAGCCTGTACCAATAACATCACCGCCAAATGGCTTTGCTGCACAAGTTTTTTCTGATGGTCCTACCCAACGACGCAGCACCACGCCACAATTTTTAGGTGTCTTAATTGGTCAGGCAAAACGAACCCTGATTATCTCAACGCCTTATTTTGTGCCTGATTATTCGCTCGTTAGCATTTTGTGTGCGACCGCTTATCGCGGTGTACAAGTAACCATGATTTTCCCAAAGAATAACGACTCAATAGTCGTGGCTGCTACCAGCCACAGTTATTACTGGCAGCTGCTTGAAGCGGGGGTCAATATTTACGAATATAAACCCGGTCTATTACACGCAAAAACCTTGACCATCGATGGCGAAATCAGTCTGATTGGCTCGACCAATTTAGACTTGCGTAGCTTTGATTTGAACTATGAAAACAACATTGTGTTTAGCGATAAAACGCTCACAGCGGATATCGTTGAGCGACAATACCAGTATATCGCTGATTCTGAAGAGGTCACTCGTGAGCAAGTTGAAAACTGGCCGTTATCTTATAAAATCTGGAATAACATTGTCGCCACGATGGGACCTGTCTTATGACCCATTATTAGGGCGTGTCCTCAATTCAATTGATCATATCTAAACGAGCTAATGACCTTAAGCCATTCTATTCAGCTGCTGTCTTCTGCAAAATATAAACGACAAACTTAGCTTGCGTCGTAAAGGATTCTGTTTCGACCGCTGCTAGTAGCGCCTGTCTTTTTTCATTAAGCGCGCGATAAGCATAAGGCGTCATGGTCATCAAATCAGCCAAGTCAGCGGCTGACAACGTCATCTCGGTACTGACATGCTCCGTACCCATCAGCGTAAAGTATGGAGCCAATTCATGCAAAAACTTATCCGAATCATGCTCGCGGACGTTATCAAATAACGCTTCGCGCATCGTCGCTAGATGCCCGATATCTGGCTTGGCAATGATTAAATAACCGTCTGCAGTCAATACCTCATTGAACGCGTCTGGCAAGATAGGACTAAAGATACTGCTAATGCCATTGATGCTATGCGCGCGTAACGGCAAATGGGCAGCGCTGGTAACAAGCGGATAGATGACTGCCGATTTGGCTGTCGCATTAGTAACACTGTCTTTAGCTTGCTGATACCAAAGACGCCCCGTCGCTTTGCTCGTTTTCGCAAGCTCTACCACAGCAGGTTTACTGATATCTGCGGCGATGAGAGCATCCATGCCTGTCTGTGCCATTGCCTGCGTGTAATAACCTTCACCACAGCCAATATCCAACCAATTGATTGCCTTGCTATCCTTTTTAGTTATCGGCTCAATTGCTGAATCAGCGATCGACTCATTTTTCGCCAACAATTCCCTCATTCTTTGGCAAATAAGCGTCTGCAATGGCTGATAATGTCCAGCGTTTAAAAACCGTTTGCGTGCATCAATTGATTGCTGGCTATCGCCCGGTGCTTTGGATTTTTTTTGTTGTACGGGCAGTAAATTAACATAACCCTGACGTGCCACATCAAATGGATGAGCCGTGTGTTTTGGGTGCAAGCTGCCATCGCAGCGCCACGTATCTGCGGCAGGCTGTAATGGTGATTGGCAAAGGGGACAAATAAATAAGCTCACAAGTATCTCAACGTCATCGCAATATGGCTGCCATTTTAACAAAATTCAGGCTTACTGCGTGATAAAAGGCGCGATAAACAATGCAGGAAAGAAAATGCGAAAAACAACCTATCAGCAACCAAACTATTAGCAACCAAAAAAAAGCCACCTCAACTAAAGTGAGATGGCTTTTGCATAAACGATATTCATATTAATGTTCGAGCGATATGGCTATGTTAACGCAGCTTTAAGGTCATGAGCCCAAGGATGACGAGAATAATGGCAATAATCCAAAACCTTGCCACCACTTGCGTCTCTTTCCAGCCAATTTCTTCAAAGTGATGATGCAATGGTGCCATCCGAAAGACGCGCTTTTTACGCAGCTTATACGAGCCAACCTGTAACATGACCGATAACGCTTCGGCGACAAATAGACCGCCCATAATAGCAAAAGCAATCTCTTGACGAGTCATGACAGCAATCGTACCGAGCATCGCCCCGAGAGCAAGCGCTCCTACATCGCCCATAAATACTTGGGCTGGATGGGCGTTGAACCATAAGAAACCAAGCCCTGCACCAATCATCGAACCACAGACAATGAGAACCTCGGAGTTATAGGCAATATAAGGCACATGCAAGTAATCAGCAAAGCGTACATCACCTGATACATAAGCCATCGCGCCCAAACCTGCCGCGACCAAGACCACTGGCAAAATCGCTAAACCATCCAAACCATCGGTTAAGTTGACGGCGTTAGAAGCACCATTAATCACAAAGTAGGTAAAGATAATAAAGCCAATACCAAACGGTACTGCCGAAAAAGGAATCATCCAATCTTTAAAAATCGGTAGCAGCAAATCCTGCATCTCACGCGTGGTCGCAATATCTGGCTGCAAGGTGGCGATATAATACAAAGACACACCGACGAACAAAGCACCCATAGAGAGCCAAAAGTATTTCTTGCGAGCAATTAAGCCTTTGGGATCTTTATACTTAATTTTTAGCCAATCATCTGCCCAGCCGACCGCACCAAAGATAATCATAACAATGAGCAAAATCCAAACGTACGGGTTATTCAAACGCGCCCATAGTAAGGTGGACACGCCAATCGCACTTAAAATCAGCACCCCACCCATGGTCGGCGTACCAGTTTTCGCCAAATGCGATTGCGGACCATCATTGCGAATCGCTTGACCATATTTCAATGCACGCAGACGTCGAATGACAGGCCCACCAAAAAACATGCTAAATGCGAGGGCGGTAATGACCGCGAGTAACGCTCGCAGCGTCAACGAAGAAACCGCAGAAAACGGCGTGTAATACTGGCCAAGCCAGCCAAACAACCAAACTAACACCGCCTACTCCTCGATTAGCGCATTGATAAGGGTTTCCATTTGCATGGAACGAGAACCTTTAAACAGCACCGTACAAGGCTGCGCCTGCTGCGCTTGCAAATACGGCTTCAAATACGCCAATAAACTGTCTTTATCAGTAAACGCATGGGCATTGATGTCAGAAACCTCTTGTGCACCCGCCACGGTAAAAGGCGCGTATTCACCAACACACAGCAGTACATTGATGCCCGTTGTCGCAATGGTACGACCCAAGCTTTGATGTTCGCTAACCGCCGCCTCTCCCAGTTCTGCGATATCGCCCAGCACCATGACTTGCGTGCTTGTTTGCGCCGCCAATACTTTTGCTGCCGCTCGCACCGAATGCGGATTGGCATTATACGTATCATCAATCAAGCGATGCATACCCAGTAATTGACTGTTCAAGCGCCCTTTAGCAGGACGCGCATTTTCAAGTCCGACGACGATATCACTAACATCGATATTTAGTGCATGAGCACAAGCAGCAGCGGCTAAAGCATTATTGACATTGTGCTCGCCCGCTAGTGGCAAGTTGATATCATGGATTTGATTGCCGATATGCAGCTTAAATTCACTGCGCTCAGGCTCGACATCTAAATGGCTGGCACTGACATCAGTATTACCAAAGCCAATCACGTGTGACGTATGCTTTTCAGCGATACGGCGTAATAGATTGGTAAAATCATCTTTATCAGGAACGATCGCAAATTGGCTGTCATTCAAGGTATGGTAAATCTCAGCCTTGGTTTGGCAAATCACTTCACGGCTGCCAAACTCACCCAAATGCGCCGTACCAATGTTTAAAATACACGCGACATCTGGCTTTACAATCTCGGTAGTATAAGCAATTTCGCCAATATGGTTTGCGCCAAGCTCTAGAATGGCATAACGATGATGGTCGGATAATTCGAGCAACATCATCGGCACACCCAAATCGTTATTTAGGTTACCACGGGTAATCAATGTCGGTGCTAGTCTGCCAAAGATACTACCCAGCATCTCTTTACAGGTGGTCTTGCCGCTAGAGCCAGTAATAGCAATAACGGTTAAATTTTGATGCTGTTGACGACGATACGCAGCCAATTGTCCTAGCGCCAAACGGGTGTCGCTCACCACTAACTGCGGAATGCTATTTGCATCAGCCGTAGCAATAGGGCGAGCGACGATAGCCGCAACCGCACCTTGCGCGATGGCAGTATCGATATAATCGTGACCATCAAAATTATCACCCGATAACGCTAAAAATATATCACCAGGTTTTATCGTACGGGTATCGGTGGCAATACGAGTGCTCATTACATCATTTACTGAATTGTTTTCTGAGTCGGATTGCCCCTCACTCAGCTGCCAATGCCCATCGAGTGCTGCGGTTGCTGCGAGCAGATTGTCTGCTTGCCAAACATACAGCCCTTGCGACTGAATGCTGTTATCGTTGTCGGCTGTCATAATGATTACCTTATATATGATGACTACTTATTTATTTTTTATAGTTAACGACTAGGGCGTGTCCTCAATTCAATCGATTATTATCTAAATGGACTAGAAATGGCTAAATTTTGCCAAACATCGTCAACTAGCTTATTAATATCTCGATATTATTTGCGCTACTTTCCTTGTTTGACGGCAATTTATCTCATTTTTATTACCATTTTTAAAATGAGGACACGCCCTAATACTTTTTAGATAGCATGAAAAACTGACTGTAAGCGCTATTATTTATCTATAAGTGCTATACACGCCCTGCTTGTTTTAAGGCGTTTTGCAAAATAACACTATCGTCAAAATCATAACGAACATGGTTAATTTCTTGATAAGTCTCATGACCCTTGCCCGCGATAACGACGATATCATCAGGCGCTGCTTGATTGACCGCATACTCAATCGCTGCTTGGCGCGCAGGTTCGATATGGGTACGCTGATATTGCTCACTCGTCATGCCCGCTTGCATATCTTGCAAAATGACATTGGGATCTTCGGTGCGTGGATTGTCTGCCGTTAATACGACTTTATCCGCGCCTGCCAATCCTGCTTGCGCCATCAAAGGACGTTTGCCCGCATCACGGTCGCCACCACAACCAAACACTGCCCATAGTTGACCTTTACAATGGGTCTTTAGGCTGGCAAGCACTTGGCTTAAAGCATCTGGCGTATGTGCATAATCAACGATAAAGCAACCATCATTAGACGGCACACGCTGCATACGTCCAACCGCACCTTGTAGCTGCGGCACCACTGCAGTAAAACGCTCAAGGCTAATGCCTAAAGCGACGGCAGATGCCATTGCGGCAAGCAAATTGGCAACATTAAAGCGCCCGAGTAATGGGCTGACGATACCTAAATGATTAACTTCGCCATCGCCTAAATCAGTACGTAGCGTAATCTCGACACCTTTTAAGCTTGGTTTGATTTCAGCCGCAACAAAGGTCGCAGATTTTGATGATTCTAAACTGTACGTCCAGACCGTTAAATCACTGGCATGTGCGGTGTCGAGCATAATCTGGGCATGTTCATCATCAATATTGATAATGGCATGGGTTAAATCTGGAAAATGCGCTTTATCAAACAGTCTAGCTTTTGCTGCTGCATACTCTGCCATATCGGCATGATAATCTAAGTGGTCACGGCTAAGATTGGTATAAATCGCCACCGACACTGGCATACCTTGTAAACGTTGCTGATCCAAACCATGTGAGCTGGCTTCCAATGCCAATAATTCAGCATTCTCTGAACCCATTTGATACAAAAATTGCTGAACCGCTAAGGCATCACCCGTGGTATGGCTGGCTTGCACCAAAGCACCAAGCCTACCATTACCTGCTGTGCCCATGACTGCGCTGCTCATGCCAGTCAGCTGCGTCAACTGCGCCACCAATTGACTGATAGTCGTTTTGCCATTAGTGCCCGTCACCGCAACCACAGTTGGCAAGGTCACGGGCTGCTGATACTGCAAACGCGCTTGAATGAGCGTTCCTAAAAAATCACGAATATTGGGCACGGATAAAACAGGGCAAGGCAGTGCTGCTAATTGCCGCTGCGCCTTAGAAGCACTATCATTTGGTAAAGTGATATCGGCGTGATTTGATACACTAGTCGTGCTAAGCAAAGCCGTGGGATCTATTTCTGATAGGATAAAAGCCGCATTTTCAGCGGCTTGATAGAGGTAGTCGCGACTTTTTTGACAGTTTGGTATGTGGCTTTTTAATAACACAAACACATCGTTCGGCTCTAGCTGACGACTGTCTAAACGAAACTGCAGGAATGGAATATCAAGAGACGAATTGATTGGTTTTGAATCCGCTCCAATCAATGTCGTCTGAGTCGATAGCTTTTGCAATGCCTGCTCTATACCTACACCATGCCTGCTATTGCTACTACTAGATTCAGTCAGCTGCTGCAAGGTGACTGGGGTAATGCTTGGCGACGAGGGTGACAGGGTCATTGGCAAATCCTATACGGTTAAAACACATCAAATAGTTAAAAACTAAGTATTAAAAAAAAGACCTCTACGACTACTGAGCGATCGTTTTTAACGGTTTATCTAAGGGTACATTGTATAAACGCAGCGCCTCTTTCATGACATTATGAAAGACTGGCGCGACTGTTAAACCAGCATAAATCTGAACACGTGGGTCTTCGATGAGCATCACACCTACTAATCTTGGGTTAGATGCGGGCGCAATACCAGCAAAAACGTTACGGTATTGATCCGTATAGTAGCCACCTTTTGGATTAACACGGCGCGATGTCCCTGTTTTACCAGCGACGCGATAACCATCAATCGCAGCACCTTTAGCCGTACCACCCGGTTCGGTGACACTTTCCATCATTTGTACGATAGACATCGCTTGCTCGTGTGCCATGATACGCTTGCTTGGCTGTAGCTTGTCATCTTTAGTGAGGGTCAATGGGTGCATCACACCGCCTGCCGCCAGCGCTGAATAAGCCTGCGCAACCTGCGCTAGAGTTGCTTCCAAACCATAACCATAACTGAGCGTAGCACGACGTGACGTTTCTTTTTCTTTTGGTGTGACAACCAGCCCACTACCTTCCCCTGGGAACTGTAGTGGTGTCTTTGAACCAAAACCAAATTGCCGTTGCATATTGGTAATGGCATCAGGCGGTAGCGACAAAGCAATCTTAGTCGAGGCGACGTTACTAGACTTCTGCAGTAGCGTGCCCATATTAATCATACCTAGATTGTTATGATCACGAATGGTATAACCACGGACACGAATAGAGCCAGGATTGGTATCAATTAAGGTAGTGGCGGTATATTTTCCTGAATCAAGTGCCGCTGCAACGGTGAATGGTTTCATAACTGAACCGGGTTCAAAGACATCGAGCAGCGCACGGTTACGCTGATTCTCACCCGTCATCTCATTCAAGTTATTAGAATTAAAAGATGGCCATGTTGACAAGGCAAGCACTTCACCCGTTTGCACATCAACAATCATGCCTGTTGACCAGCGCGCTTTTTGCAAACGCCCTGCTTTTTCTAGTTCTTTATAAAGCAAATACTGCAGGCGCGAATCAATGGTCAACGCCACATCTTTACCTGGTATTTCTGGTTCAATCTGTTTAATTTCTTTTAAACTGTTTTGTTTGGCATCTTTTAGCACCAACACTTTACCATCATCACCTGCCAGCTCAGTTTCATATTGGCGTTCGATACCAGCACGACCTTCGTAACCACCTTCAGGGTCGCTGACATTTTGTCCCATAAAGCCCAATAGTTGCGAGTTTGGTTGTGGCTGCGGGTAATAACGTTGGAAAAAGTTTTTTTCATAGACGCCAGGAAAATCAAGGGTGCTGACACTTTGGGCAATTTCAGGCGTTACTTTATTCAGTAGCGGCAAATAGTGCGAGCCTGCACCCGATGGCAGCGCTGCTTTAACTGCTGCTTCATCGGTTACATCAATACTGTCATCGATAGCAGTAACTTTTTTTAGCTCAGTGACCGAAATATTCGCAGCAGCCGCAAGCGTGGTCAGATCCATGTTATCCAAACGCTTTTGCATACGCGCAACCAGCTGTGGACTCTCAGGATTGGTGATAATAATACGCTTAAGCTCGTAATATTCGCGCGCGTAATCATGCGGACTAAAGGAGACCGTCGCCAGTGGTGCACTGACTGCAAGTGGCAAATTATTGCGATCGGTAATCATACCGCGATAGGATTTTTGCGTGCGTACGCTAGTGATGAGCTCATCACCTTTGTCTTGATAAAACTGGGCATTGGCAACTTGTAAATAATAAGCACGGGCTATCAGCAAACCCAAGACAACCAATGCAATGACCCAAATAGTACGGAAACGGTTTTTGTCTTGCTCAAAACCGCCGCGAGAGGAAGCGCCAGACGCTTTACCCAAAAATCCTCTTTTATTTTTCAGGTTTTTGACACTGGTATAAGCGCCTTGCTCTTCACTCTTTTTTAATCGATCAAACAATTTAGCCTTACGGTTGCCAGAGGATTTTTTTTCAGCCGTACTGCCTGTTTGTCCCGATTTGGCCGCACTGGCAGGACGTAAGGGCTTAGTGACCTTACCGCTAGTTGGCTTTTTACTCGCATTTTTCGCGGTCGTTTTACCGTTATTGGCATTGGGTTTTTTATCACTCATTGTCCTGCCTCCGCTACCGTGGTATCGGTGATAGGAGCATCAGGCGATATATCCGTAGAAGCTCGTGGTTCGATAACGTCAGAACTATCCTCATCTGAGTCAGTATCGACGACTGGCACCTGTGCTGTGGCAACACCCGGCTGGATAATGAGCTTATCTTTTAGCGTCGGTGAAAACATGCCCAATTCAGCCACCGCACGGCTAGCGATTTGCGGCGTCGCACTAAAAGTCTGCTGTTCAATGAGCAAACGCTGATGTTCGACTTGCAGATTACGCTCTTGTTTTTTCATGTCTTGCAAGGTTTTATAATCCTGATGATATTGCTGAACGCCTTCGGCTGTTTTGATACCGCTCCACACAATCGCCACTGCCAATAGCAATAGCACCACTACATAGATACTAACCACATTAAATCGGCGTACAAATAGCTCGCCGATATCGGTGTTATGCGGCATTGCAGCGCGACGGTTTGCGGGTTTGTCAGATATTGCCATGACGCTCTCAAAAAGTGGACTTCAAGTATGAAAATTGGCAACTGTTTTAGAGCGGTAAGACGCTTTGTACAGCACCATCAATAAAGTAAAACCAAACGAAAAAGGAACAGCCGAGCCTAGCAGATAATGTTTACAGATTTTTAACAGCCGCGTAAGTATTCAGACTTTCTATCCTAACTAATTGCCGGCAACCAATCACCAGCAACGCAGCCAAACACCCTCTCTATAACATCACGCTACCTGTGTTATTGCTCGACACTGGGTAGATAGTCGGTATCAGTACGAGTCGCCATGCGCAACCACGCACTACGCGCGCGTGGGTTTTGACTGGTTTCAGCTTTGCTTGGACCCACGCGTTTAGGCTTGCTAAAGTAGCGTGGACGATTGGGCGGCATCGGCAAATTCTCATCCTCTGGATATTGCCCTTTACTATGACGCTGCAAAAACTGCTTGATACGGCGATCCTCTAACGAGTGAAAACTAATCACTGCTAGCTGCCCGCCTGCTTTTAAAATCGGAATGCTTTGTTCTAAAAAGTCGTCAACATCGCCAAGCTCATTGTTAATAAAAATGCGCATCGCCTGAAAACTTTGAGTCGCTGGGTGCTTACCGCGCTGCCAATTAGGATGCGCCACTTTAATCACTTCAGCCAATGCCAAAGTAGAGTCATAACTGTCCATCTGCTTAATAGCACGGGCGATACGGCGACTATGACGCTCTTCGCCAAAATCATAAAGCACATTGGCCAAGGTTTCATCGTCGACTTTTTCTAGCCATTCAGCGACCGACTGCCCACGGCTGGTATCCATACGCATATCGACCGCACCGTCACGCATAAAACTAAAACCACGACTGCCATCATCAATTTGCGGCGATGAGATACCCAAATCTGCCATTAAGCCATCAACTTGCATGATACCCATTGCCGCTAGACTATCCGTCAACGTCGCAAAACTATCGTGCACCACTTTTACGCGACTATCGGTCTTTGCCAATTCGCGAGCGACGCTAATAGCGGTTGGATCTTTATCAAAAACAATCAAGGTTGCGTCATCGGCCAACTGGCTTAATAATAATCGACTATGACCACCACGCCCGAAGGTTGCATCGACGTAAATACCACTCATCTTTAAGCTATTTTGGTTGTCACTGCTTTGTTCTGCATCGTCTGTTTGCTTAGGTAGCGCTTTGACACCCAGCACTGCCGCGACGGTTTCTTGCAATAGCACCGCATCATGAACAAAGCTCAATTCATCAGAGTTGGCTTTATCAGTGACAGACTCTTGCGTCGGCTGATTAGTAGAGTCACTCTCTACCACAAAATCGTTTTCCACAGCAGACAGCTCAGCCTCTGATGCAGCATTAACAGTGGCTAAAGAAGGATTCATTTTAGAATCTTGCTTAGTATTCGGCGTATTTTTTGGCTTATTATTCAATATGGACACAAACGACTCAGTAGATGACGACCATTTTGGTCAGTAAGAGTGAAAAATCAGATGAAAATAAACAAGTTATGACTTGTCTAACATTATTATCGCAAGGATACACGGGTAGTCAAGCGCTAGACGGGCTTTTCGTTAAAAATATTCCATCTCTCTGTTATACTAGCGCTATATTTTACGCTATTTTTCTACATTGACGGCTATTGTTTGTGCCGTATTTTTTATTCAAACTTGTCATTCATATTTATCATTAGCATTTTTCACTGCTATTTTTTTTCATTTTTCACTGCCATATTCATTAACTAGCCTATTCTGAGAATTTTATGATGCAATCATCGACTTCAACTAACAGCACACGCCCTGTCCGTACCCGTATTGCGCCATCGCCTACTGGCTTTCCGCATGTCGGCACCGCTTATATTGCCCTATTTAATTTAGCTTTTGCTAAAGCCCACGGCGGCGAATTTATTTTGCGTATCGAAGATACGGATCAAACGCGCTCAACCGAACAATCTGAAAAAATGATTTTGGATGCGCTGCGTTGGGTCGGTCTCGACTGGGCGGAAGGTCCAGATATTGGTGGCCCGCATGCGCCTTATCGTCAGAGCGAGCGTAGCGATATTTATAAAAAGCATGCCGAACAGCTCATAGAAAACGATCATGCGTTTCGCTGCTTTTGTACCAGCGAGCAGTTAGATGCCATGCGCGCTGAGCAAATGGCCAATGGTGAAACGCCACGTTATGACGGTCGCTGTGCACATTTAAGCCCTGAGAAGGCTCTTGGACTTGTTGCAGCAGGCATGCCTCACGTGATTCGTATGCGTGTGCCTACCGAAGGCGTCTGTCAAGTACATGACATGCTACGCGGTACGGTTGAGATTCCTTGGACACAAGTCGACATGCAAGTGCTGCTAAAAACCGACGGTATGCCGACTTATCATTTAGCCAACGTTGTCGATGACCATTTGATGGACATCAGCCATGTGCTACGCGGTGAAGAGTGGCTGAACTCTGCACCGAAACATCAGCTGCTTTATGAATATTTTGGTTGGGAGATGCCCGTACTTTGCCATATGCCACTACTGCGTAACCCAGACAAATCAAAACTGTCTAAGCGTAAAAACCCAACCTCGATTACCTATTATCGTGATGCAGGCGTCCTGCCTGAAGCATTGCTCAACTACCTCGGTCGTATGGGCTACTCAATGCCTGACGAAGCTGAACAGTTTACTCTAGAAGAAATGATTGCCAGCTTTGATATTCAGCGTGTGTCCCTTGGCGGCCCTATCTTCGATATCGAAAAACTTAATTGGCTCAACGCAGAATGGCTACGCGCGCTTACTCCTGAAGAATTAAAGAATAAAATCCTCGATTGGGCAAATAACAGTGACAAGCTTACGGCTATCGCAGCGGCTATTCAGCCTCGTATTGAGCTGTTATCTGATGCAGTTAATTGGGGTGGTTTCTATTTCCAGAACTTACCGAATATCAATGCTGAGAGCTTTACCCATAAATCACTCACGCCTGAACAAATCATGGATATGCTACAACTGGCGCTTTGGCAGTTAGAGACCTTACCGACGTGGTCAGAAGAAAATATCTACGCCACGCTAAAAGGTCTTGCTGCCCATCTTGATATTAAAATGCGTGACTTTATGGCACCGTTCTTTATCGCTATCGCTGGTAGCACCTCATCGACGCCAGTCATGAATTCTATGGCGATTATTGGCGCTGATATGACCCTGACGCGCTTACGTCATGCGGTTGATGTATTAGGTGGCCTCGGTAAGAAGAAACTGAAGAAACTTGAGAAACAAGCGGCAGAATTGCCAGACTTTTTAGCGGCTGAATAGTTTGGCAGCTGAATAACTCATCTACTAAACAATCGATTAGCTAAAATTTATGAATTTAGAAGGGTCAGCCCAGTTCTGACCCTTTTTTAGTTATTAGTCGGTATAACTACCCTCATACTTTTAAACATCTTAATTGGAAATAAACATGACCGCCAAAACCGTCACGATAGAAAGCAAAGATTATGTCTTTAACACCCTAAAAGAAGCACAGAAATACTATGATGCCATCGTAAAAGAGCTGTTTGAGGCAAAACTTACCCTGACAAAAGGTCAAGATTTTGAAGATTTAAAGTGGATATACACCACTTACTGTGGTTATACCAATCAAAATTCAGACAAATTAAGCGATTTTGACATCGTTGGCTTTAAAGGGATCAGCACAGTACAACAAAAAGGGGGACAATATATCCCCACAGAATGTTGTTCCATTATTTTTTCAGATGGCAGTTCTAAGTGTACAGAAGAAGAGTTCTTTACCGATAAAGCCATTAAAGAGATTGCCATCAAGCAAAATCCACGCTAATTTGGGCTTATTAAGTAGCTAAAATAGCTTTAAACGCTTTTTTTCAAATATTTATGCATTATTTTTAAAATAGTAGTTGACAAGACTGCCGCTCTTACATAAAATACGCACACTCTTAGCGAGGGGCTATAGCTCAGTTGGTAGAGCACTTGCATGGCATGCAAGGGGTCAACGGTTCGACTCCGTTTAGCTCCACCATACTATTTATTGCAACGCTCAGTACTACTGAAACGTAACCATAAATACTCGCTAGTAGGACGATATCAGCACCTAGGCAATGCTTATTTATTAAGCTATCTGATATTGTGAAGTACCGTTGTAACCATTGGTTATAACACTCTATGCGTCCCCATCGTCTAGAGGCCTAGGACACCGCCCTTTCACGGCGGTAACGGGGGTTCGAATCCCCCTGGGGACGCCACTATTCGGCGTCACTTATTAGCACTTTTGCTTAACACCTTTAAGCATCAGGTTAGACTAATAAGCGAACAATAAAAAATCCCAGTCATCATACGGTGACTGGGATTTTTTATGTCTGTTGGTCTTTATTTAAGAGTATCAATCAACACTGTACTAGCACTCTAATAGCAACCAGCTTGTTGTCTAGGAAACTTAGGTATAGAATGTCATCACTCGTCTTTTCATAGATGGAATACATCGTATCGTAAGCTGTTTTTATATCAGTGGACTTTATACTAACGGTTTTGTCTGAAGCAGTCGCTTTATATTTATCAACTTCAAATTGTTGAAGGTTTAAGCTTTTAGGATTGAAGTTGTTATCGACCAATAATTCATGGTATCTAATATGAAGCCCGTCGGGAATGCCCACTATTTTCATGATAGCACCCTGATCACCTGTGATATCAACTTCCATGTTGCCATACTGATAAATCGCTTCGTCGTAACTCTCGCCTACTTCTTCTTCGGTAAAAAACCTGCCACACTCAACGTTATAAAGTTTCTTAAACTCACCGCCGAACGTGGTCATGCTTTTAATTTTCTTTAGACTAAAAGATTTACCAATCTCGATTTCTCTTATATTTGCGTCAGAGTGTTTCTCGATTTTTATACTACTGTCAGAAGCTTCTGCGTTTGCTGTATTCATACCCGTGCTACACGAGCAAATCAAAAAAGACATAGCAAATAAGAACACATACTTATAAATCACATGACTATCCTCTAAAATCGGTAAATTGTCATATCAACGATCATAACAAGAGACAAACTCTCTAATCGCCCAGCCCCAACGCCTGTATTCGCCCTTGTAATAGCCTTCTAAATATACCCACGGACGGTTTTTATTATCATAAGTAGTATCTGTGACATACACCTCGCGATCATTACGCAGCTTATTAATAATCTTGCCATTAGGCTCGTCGCGAATGTTTAGTGGAGTACCCGTCGGATCTGTTACTTTGCAAACTCTCTCGGCATGCGCGGCATTTATCCCAACAGTCATGGCCAAAACAGATACAGCAATGGTATAAGCCAAACGTTTCATCTCAAATCCTTATTATCAACAAATGTCTTATTAATCTCTGATATCTTATCAGAGTTCACATTGCGGTATCTGCGATTTTATAAGATATTTACGTTTTATTGATTTTGAGAAAGACTGAAGCCATAACCTACTTTATGGTTTCTAATATCAGTATTTATTGAATGATTTATTGTATTGCCAACTCTTACGATCCTCGCTACCATCAATCCTATAAGAATTTTATAGAATGTATAAATACTTTATAACATACAAATTTTTAGGCTTAACACAAGGAAGTTTTAACCATGTTCGGGATTGAGAACTATCTAGGGTTTATCATGGCAGCTATCTTGTTAAACCTGACCCCAGGCACGGATAGCATGTACATCATTACCCGTAGTATTTCGCAGGGGCAAACGGCAGGGTTTTATTCTGTGTTGGGTATTACTTCAGGCATTCTGGTGCATACGCTACTGGCTTCGCTAGGATTGTCCGTGTTGCTGGCTAACTCCCCCACGGCATTTATGCTCGTAAAATATATTGGTGCCAGCTATTTGTGCTATCTAGGCGTCAAAATGCTCATAAGTAAACAACAGCCTTTGATAGCCGCGAGTTTGCAGGATGACGGGAAGCCAAAGCCCGTTCAGCCTTTAGATCACTGGCAAATATATAAGCAAGGTGTGCTCACCAATACCTTTAATCCAAAAGTTGCATTATTCTTTTTGGCGTTCTTCCCTCAGTTTATCGATGCCAGTTATGCTTATAGTATGGTGTCGTTCGTCATTTTAGGACTGACCTTTGCTGTCACTGGCTTTATATGGTGCTTGTGCTTAGCATTATTGGCGTCAAAATTCAGTGAAAACCTGAGAAAAAAGCCCTCTATCGAAGCCATTTTAAACAAGATAAGCGGTGTGGTATTTATTGGCTTAGGAATTAGGCTGTTGACTGAGAAAGGTTGAAACCATTGGAATCAATAGCAGAGGAAATAATAATGAACGATGATACTAAGCAAAAAATCACTTTATTACTTGAAGAGTTAATTAATACTCCATGCTCAGAGTCAAGGCAAGTAGCAATAAAGCGTGAACTAGACAAACTGTCTCCTGACCCATTTTGGAGTGACTATATATTCTGGAGCGATGAATATGTAAACGAAGACTTAAGTATCAATTATGAGAAATTTTTTGATAAAATTTCTGAGTATCCAAATTCTCATGAGTATAAAACAAAAAGTCGTATTGTAGAGTTGGCACAAAAACTTATTATTAGAGATTTTTCTGAAATTAGTGAAGTTGATATCGTAAATGAAATCAATAAACTATCTCCTGATATCAGTTGGACGAATTATCTTTTTGTCGATAAGACCTGCTTAAAAAATGACGGCAGCATCGATAAAGAAGCATTCTTAAATAAAATATTTAAGGAGAGCTGGAATGAAAACTTTAGATAGTTCATTGGAATAGATTTGCAGATACGTGTTTCCCTTTTCCCAGATAATAAAAAAGCCCAATCCCCTACTTTGACTGGGATTGGGCTTTTTATCATTCTAAGCTCAATTGACTATTACGCTGCGTTTTTGCTCTCAGCAGCTAACTGACGTAGCACATAGTGCAATACGCCGCCGTGACGCACGTACTCGCGCTCTTTTGGCGTCTGGAGCATCACATTGACATCAAAGCTCTCAGACGAACCATCGGCACGTGTGGCCGTGACTTTGGCGGTCTTACTTTCGCCATTATCTAGACCTGTAATACTAAGCACTTCTGAGCCGTCCAGTTTATAGGTATCAGCATTTTCACCGTCTTTAAAGGTCAATGGCAACACACCCATACCGACGAGGTTTGAGCGGTGAATACGTTCGAACGAGCTAGTCAATACTGCTTTTACGCCAAGCAAAATCGTACCCTTCGCTGCCCAGTCACGGCTAGAGCCAGAACCATATTCTGCGCCGCCAAGTACCACGAGCGGACGCTTGTCTTCTTTATACTTCATTGCCGCATCATAGATGGCCATTTCTTCGCCGTCTTGAAGCGTGGCACTATCACCGTTAAAGTAATAAGTATAACCGCCCTCTTTGCCAGCCATCATGGTATTTTTGATACGGATATTGGCGAAAGTACCACGTGTCATGACTGCGTCATTACCACGGCGTGAGCCATAGCTATTGAAGTCGGCTTGCATCACACCGCGCTCTTGCAAGTACTTACCTGCTGGCGAGTCTGGATCGATATTACCCGCTGGCGAGATATGGTCAGTGGTGATTGAGTCACCGAACAACCCTAAGATGCGTGCGCCTTCGATATCAGGAATACCTTCTGGCTCCATGGTCATACCATCAAAGAACGGCGGGTTTTTAATATAAGTAGACGCTTCGCTCCACGGATATAGCTGGCTATCGGCTGAGCTAATAGCGTTCCATGCGGCACTACCGTCAAACACTTCACCGTAGTTTTTGCGGAACATATCCGCATCGATATTATTGGCAATCAGCTCATTAATCTCATCTGATGTTGGCCAAATATCTTTTAAGAAGACATCTTTGCCATCTTGATCTTGTCCTAACGGCTGCGTCGTTAAGTCAATATCAACCGTACCTGCCAGCGCATAAGCAACTACGAGTGGTGGTGACGCTAAGTAGCTCGCTTTTACATGTGAGTGAATACGACCTTCAAAGTTACGGTTACCTGACAACACGGCAGCAGCGACTAAGTCTTTTTCTTCGATACCTTTTTCAATCGACTCTAAGAGTGGTCCTGAGTTACCGATACAAGTGGTACAACCATAACCCACTAAATAGAAGCCTGTTTTTTCAAGCTCGTCCATTAACTTAGATTTTTCAAGATAATCGGTGACGACTTTCGAACCGGGAGCCAATGAAGTTTTGACCCAAGGCTTGGCTTTTAGACCTTTTGCAGCGGCTTTTTTCGCCACCAAACCCGCACCAATCATCACCGCAGGGTTTGAGGTATTGGTACATGAGGTAATCGCTGCGATAACAACAGAACCATCACGCAATTTATGGCTCTTATCATCGATATTGACGTCAGAGAAAACATTAGGCTTAGCATAGAGTCTATCCGCTTGCTCTTGCTCGCCGCCTTCTTCATCAAAGCGTACCTTGCCTTCGACTTCTGATTTGCGGTCTTTGGTCATTTTTTCTAAAGTTTCGCCAAATTTTTCGTGCATATCAGATAAATTGATACGCTGCTGTGGCAAATTCGGACCGGCAAGTGCAGGCTGTACCGATGATAAATCAAGCTCTAGTTTACTTGAATAAGTTGCCGCTGGGGTATCGGCATCGTGCCATAAACCTTGCGCCTTGGCATACTTTTCAACCAGCTCAATCTGACTTTCTTCACGACCTGATAGACGCAAATAATCAATCGCCATTTGGTCAATCGGGAAAATACCACATGTTGCGCCATATTCTGGTGACATATTGGCAATCGTCGCACGATCCGCCAGTGGCATACTGTGTAAGCCTTCGCCATAAAACTCAACGAATTTACCAACCACACCATGCGCACGCAGCATTTCAACCACGCGCAACACCAAATCCGTCGCAGTAACGCCTTCGGTCAATTTACCTTTTAGCTCAAAGCCGACCACTTGTGGAATCAGCATTGATGACGGTTGACCAAGCATTGCCGCTTCCGCTTCAATACCGCCGACACCCCAACCAAGCACGCCAATGCCATTAATCATCGTCGTGTGACTGTCAGTACCAAATACTGTATCAGGATAAGCCGTCAGCTCACTTTTACCATCAACATTGACATCAGCAGCCATTACAACACGAGCTAAGTATTCAAGGTTAACCTGATGCACAATACCCGTCGCTGGTGGTACGACCACAAAGTTTTTAAACGCATTACGACCCCAATGCAGGAATTCATAACGTTCATTGTTACGTTTAAATTCAATTTTTTCGTTCAAGTCTAGTGCATCTTCTCGGCCATAAGCATCGACTTGTACAGAGTGATCGACAACCAATTCACTTGGGATAAATGGGTTAATTTGCTCAGCACGACCGCCAAGCTCAACCACGGCATCACGCATCGCTGCCAAATCGACAACTGACGGCACACCAGTGAAATCTTGCAAGACCACACGGGCTGGCATAAAGGCGATCTCTTTTGACGCTTCTGCGCCTGCATCCCAGTTAGCAACGGCTTCGATATGGTTTTTGCCGACAGATTGACCATCATCTTCATTACGTAAGAGGTTTTCTAAGACGATTTTCATACAAAATGGCAATTTGCTGATGTGCTCAAAAGTTTCGGTCAGCTTTGGCAAACTGTAATAGGCATGTTCCTTGCCATCGACCGAAATGGTGTCTTTTACATTAAAAATATCACTCATGGTAGCTTCCTTATCGTTGTTATAGATCCTAAGCCCAAACGGTTATAGGTTTATGCTGAGGATTGGTGGCTAGATAGATGATTGTACGAGTTGTATTCAAAATCATTATTATTTGACACAATACAATATAAAGTTGAGTTAACAAAATAGCTAAGCGACTCTTTAGGACTTAACAATAACGCTCTTTTACCATAACAAAACGGCGACGCTTTGTTAACGTCTAGACGTTGTCAAATCGTGGCATAATCGTAAACGTAACAAGGGGTTAACGTTCTATTATTAAGTATCAATATATTTTCCAAAGAAATATTAGAATCAAAGGTAGTGGGTAAACCAGTCGCGGCATACGAGCCTTATCTGTTAGACGTTTGGCTGCGCTATGCTATTATGGTGCGCTTTTTTACCGCTAGGCAAACGCCTCGAAACAATCGTTTCGCGCGCTACTTATTGATGAGTTTTTATGGCAAATTTTAACACCCACCTGAATGTTGCATTTATGGTCAGTGGTACACTCAGTTTGACGGTTTATAAAGCGGGATTGATTGATGATTCGGGATTTTTAGTTTGCGTGGCGCTCGGCACCATCGGTGGGCTGCTGCCTGATTTGGATTCTGACAACTCAACACCGATTAAACTTGGTTTCAATATCACCTCATTTATTTTTGCCTTTGGTTTGGTCATGCATTGGCGCAGTGAGCTCAGTTTGCTTGCCCTGATTGCATTATGGCTAGCAGGCTACGGCTTTATGCGTTATGTGGTTTTCTCTATTTTTACCAACATGACCGTGCATCGCGGTGTGATTCACTCCGTGCCTTATATGGCAATTTTGGGTTTGGGGCTGACTTATTTAAGCTACTACGTCTTGCACCTCCCATTAACGGCAAGCTGGTTTTACGGTTTATTTTTATTCGGTGGCGCGCTAGTGCATTTGACATTGGACGAGCTATATAGTGTTAACTTATCGAATATGAAAATGAAGCGCTCATCAGGTACAGCGATGAAGTTTTATCAGCCTAAAGATAAGTGGTGGTATTTATTACTCTATACACTGCTCGCCATGTTGGTCTATTTTGCACCACCGTTTGATGCATTTTGGCAGCAGCTGCGTGACCCAGCACCATGGGCACAGCTAAAAGTTGGCATATTGCCAGAACTGATAAAAAGCATGCTGCGATAAAGATACGGTAAAGCAGTAAAACCCAAGCGAAAATGAGAATAAAACATGCAACCTAATCTACACGTTTGCCCTTGCCAAATTCATCCATCATCAAGCGCTATCAGCTCACCACTACTGTATAAAGATTGCTGTCAGCCTTATCATGAGGCTGTTTATAATGATACTCTTTATAATGGTGAGGTTGGCAAAGCAGAGGGTATAAAAGCGGAGACAGCCGAACGTCTCATGCGCACGCGCTATAGTGCCTTTGTGTTGATTAAGCCAGAATATATCGTCAAGACTACGCTACCTGCACAGCAAAACTTGTTGGATATCAAGGCGATTGAATCGTGGGCAAAAGAGACAAATTGGGCAGGATTAGAAATCGTAGCGCACATGCCAAAGCTAGGCAAACGCCATGCGCAAGTTGAGTTTAAGGCTTATTTCAAGTCAACTAATAATGCAAATAATTTAGAAGAGAAAGTGCAGGCGCATCATGAATTGTCTGCCTTTGTGAAGGTGACAGACAAAATCAATAATGATGCACACTGGTACTTTTTAGATCCGACCGTCACTATGAACGTCACGCAGAAACAGCCGTGTATTTGCGGGTCGGGTGAGAAGTTTAAGCGGTGTTGTGGCGCTTATATCTAACTAATATTTAGTCAATATTAAATATTTTATAACTTCTAAACACTCGCCCCAACCGACCGCGCTACCGCAATCCCTTCCTCAATCGTCAAAAACTTGCGCTGGCTTGGGCTGTCTTTATAAATGACGTCCCCATCTTGAAATATCAGGCATTCATTAACTGCCAGCTGTTGCCATTTCTCATTTTCAGTGAGAGGCACTGTCACTAGTATCGTCACTTTGTCGGTATCTGTCGTCACATCACCAAAGTTAATGGCTAAATCATCATCTGCCAATTTCGCTTCACCAAATGGTGCTTGACGCGTGAGATAAAACAATAAACTCCCCGCATAAGCCAATTGCCAACTGCCATTCGATATCAAGCAATTAAACAACCCATTGGCGGATAAATAACGACATTGGGTAGTCAAAAAATTAAACAGCGTTTGGTCATCAGGACGCGATTTAAAGCTACTTTTTAGGCGATTAACAAGGTAGCAAAACGCCATCTCAGAATCGGTATTACCGACTGGCTGGCAATGTGAGGCGTTGCCGTTGTCTTGCAAGCGCTGACAGCGTTTGATAAATTCGCTATTCATCTGACCGTTATGCGCAAACACCCACTGCTCACCCCAGACTTCACGGACAAAGGGATGGGTGTTCGCCAAGCAATTTTGCCCTTGGGTCGCTTTACGAATATGAGCGATGACATTCATGGCTTTGATTGGATAGTTATTAACCAAATCAGCCACGGGCGATAAATGGCTTGGGCGATTGTCATGGAATAAGCGTAGACCAGTGGAAGCATTCTCTGGTTTGTCACTATTAGTGCACTCACTACGCTCAAAAAATGCAATACCAAAGCCATCTTCATGACTATCAGTCATGCCACCGCGACGACGAAACCCTGCAAAGCTAAAACCAATATCGGTTGGGGTATTACAGTTCATTCCTAGGAGTTGACACATTTATACTTTACCGCCGTTATTGTCATCTTGTGCAGGATTTAAAGCAGGGTTAATTTTGGCTGCTGACGTTTCATCAAACACCTCATAAGGCGTTGCCCCGTCGGTATCAATATTCGCCAAAATGCGCTGTGCATGCGCCAAATCAGTATCCTGTACCCACAACACAATCCCAGAATTCATACCCGGCATTGCGCTCAGCGGTTGCAGAGACACCGTAATACCATTGTTACGAAGCAGATTGGCATGCAGTTCACCTTGCATATTGGTGTCGTAGCGTGCCAGTTTGTGCCAGTTATCAACTTGATCGGTCATGATAAATTCCTTCTAGATATTTACAAATATAACTCGTTGCGATCATTCTATTAGCAACCGAAACCTTGTGACCAATTAATTTGATTTAACGGATAAGCATCAATATGGAAACCGTTTGGATACTCTTTAAAGCCAGATTGTGATTTTAATTGCTCAATAGCAGCTTGTGCTTGTTGCTCAGTCGCAAACACACCAATTATCTTGAAATCTTCGACATCGTTATTTTTATCATCATCTTTATAACGCGCATGCTCTAGTACAAACACTGTACTTTGCACTTTTTCAACATGTGACCAATGATAAGCGGCAAGGCGCTTCATCAGGTCAGGATTTTTGACCATGATATTATCGCCCGTACGTCCTTCGGTACGGTTATAGTGAATAACGTTGAGACGTAATAGCCAAAAAATCACCGCCGCTTTGGCGAGCATCACTGGTAAAGCGCGTTTTTCATCTTCACCGAGCATGCGTTTCGACTCATAACCTTGTAAGAAAGCCGCCATTTTGCTGCGGTCAAAATTCACCGACTCGCCTTGTTCAGCCATACCCCAAGTGGTACAAAAGTCATTAATCGTAATAGCAATATCCATCACATAGTGCTCGACGCTAACTTCGGTAAAGTCCAATAAACCTGTTAAACGTTCTTCACCTGCTTGTAGATTCCACAAGGTATTATCAGCAAACATATCTAAATGACATAAGCCTTTTGGCAAAGTGGCAAGCGGCAAATCCGTATAAGACTGCCAAATATCACTCATCAATTTGGCTTCGTCAGCTGGCATAAACTGCCTTTCACGATCGCGCACATCACTCCATGGATATAAAGGCACGCCATATTCTTCCGCAGGTTGCAGCTGTTGTAGCGTTTCATGCAATACTGCCAAAGACGCACCAATTTCATGACACATCGCTTGCGTCGTCTGCTGTGGATGCGAACCTGCTAGGCATGGCACTAAGGTAATCGCTTTATTGTCATAGCGTATGACATAGCATTTTTCTGCGCTATCAGCGCCTAAATCAAGCAATGCTAACGGCGCAGCGACCGGTAACTTACCGTCCAATTGATTTAAGATGACCGCCATCTTTTCGATGTCTTCTGGTGGACGCTCTTCAAATAAGGTAAATACATAAGAGTGTGCTCCATCTACATCGTCAGTCGTCTGAATAAACCAGTTAGAGTTTTTGATACCTTGGGTGATCGGAATGGCGCGCGCGAACGAGACGCCAAAGCGTTGGCAAAAGGCGGCAAACTGAGAATTGGTTAACTGGGTATAGACGGACATGACATCTCACTTTTGGCAATTAAATAAAAAGTTAAATAGGCTGAATTTAAACAGCAATGGCGACAATTGTAACGCGCATGAGCAAAAGACAGCGAAAAGCATAATAATCTTGCGAAAATCTGCCTGATATGGCAGTGATTTTGCTAGACTAGCGCATTGAGAGAATTGATTATAAGGTGAAAACCCCTATGTTAGCAAAGCGTATCATTCCTTGTTTGGACGTTGATAATGGCCGCGTGGTCAAAGGCGTACAATTTGTTGATATTAAAGACGCCGGCGACCCTGTCGAAGTAGCAAAACGCTATAATGAGCAAGGTGCCGATGAGATTACTTTTTTGGACATTACGGCCACCAACGACGAGCGCGATACTACCTATCATACGGTCGAACGCATGGCGGAAACGGTATTTGTACCATTAACCGTTGGCGGCGGCGTACGTAAAATCGCTGATATTCGTAATTTGCTCAATGCGGGCGCGGATAAAGTGGCGATTAATTCAGCAGCCGTCTTTACGCCAGAATTCGTTGGCGAAGCCTCGCAAAAATTCGGCAATCAATGTATCGTCGTTGCAATCGACGCCAAACGCGTCGCGGATATTGACGTTGATGGCATTCTCGTACCACGTTGGGAGATTTTTACCCACGGTGGTCGCAAGCCAACGGGCATTGACGCAGTTGCTTGGGCAATTAAAATGGCTGAGCTCGGTGCTGGTGAATTGTTAGTCACCTCAATGGACGGTGATGGCACTAAAAAAGGCTATGATTTAGCATTAATGAATCAAATCACTAGCCGTGTAAATGTGCCTGTCATTGCCTCAGGCGGCGTCGGTAACCTGCAGCATTTAGCAGAAGGCGTATTAGAAGGCGGCGTCGACGCCGTACTTGCTGCCAGTATTTTTCACTTCGGTGAGTATACCGTGCAAGAAGCCAAAGCATATATGGCAGCACAAGGTATACAGATGCGCTTATAGTCGCTTTCTATAATAGTTGCTTTCTAGGTAAACCAGCATATAAATCAGTTACGTTGTGAGTTTCACTTAGCCTATTATTTGTCGTACTTTCACGCGCCTTTCTTGTATCTAAATGATATTGAACCGACTATACAACCTATTGGTAAAGTGCAAATAAATTAGAAAAAAATGTTATCATAGCGCTAACCACTTATTTTCGTTCATTTAACTGTCAATTCGTTTGATTACTGGCTAATCAAACATGCTATTTGAACTTAGCATTATATTTAGCTCATCACTTATTCCTACATTTTAATTAAAAGCCCATTCGGCAAAGGATTTTTTATGTCAAATCTACAACAGCAGCGCAATGACGTGACTCATATCGATGGTAATTTACATCAAAACAAAGACGTTCGTATTGGTATCGTCGTCGGTCGTTTTAATGGTTTTGTGGTTGAATCATTGGTAGATGGCGCAATTGATGCGCTACTACGTCACGGTGTATTGGGTAGCAACATCACCGTAATCCGTGTACCTGGTGCTTTTGAATTGCCATTGGTTGCCCAACGTGCCGCTGAGTCTGATCGCTTTGACGCCATCGTTGCTTTAGGTGCGATTATCCGTGGTAGCACGCCGCATTTTGATTTCGTTGCAAGCGAATCTGCAAAAGGCTTAAGCGCGGTAGCTATGGACTACAATATCCCAGTTGCCAATGGCGTACTGACGACTGACAGCATTGAGCAAGCGATTGAGCGTGCTGGCACGAAAGCGGGTAACAAAGGCTCAGAAGCGGCAATGGTTGTACTAGAAATGCTTGCGGTACTATCACAGTTAGATATTGAAGATGACAGTGAAGACGCTTAATCAAGCCATCATTTGATAGGCTGTTTGTTATTTAATGAGCGCTGTGGTTCTTATGAGCTTTCGTTTTTATCGAGACCACAGCGTCAGTGTTACAAAAACTGTTACCAAGTACGCTACAAAACTTGACTGGCAAAGCCTGCCAGCTAACTACTATTTAACATTTTATTTTAAACCTTTTATCTTAAAAACTTTTTATCTTAGCAACTAGGTATAGACCCCCTATGACTGACCAACTCAAGCGCGCTATCAGCGCTGCGAAAACCGCCCAAACCAATGATAAACAAGCTGAAGCCACGCGCATCGCGAGCAGCAGTGCGGGTGATCAAATCTTCGATATGAGTGAGTCTTCTTACAAGACCAGTCACACCGCTATCCGTAAAGCGCGACGCTTTGCGATGCAAGGTCTATACGAATGGCTCGTCACTGACCGCCGCTTCGATATCGATGGTAAGCTTGGCTGGAAAGACAATGCCCCACACGATATCGCTGCTCGTACCCGCGCGACCAATGCCATGCATACCGTACATATTGGCTATTATCATGAAATGATGCGTGACATCCCAGAGCAGATCGAGGCGCTAGATATCCTTATCTCTCAGCATCTTGACCGTGAAATCGATAAATTGGACACCGTTGAACACGCCATTTTATTGATTGGTGCTTACGAGCTACAAAACCGCTTAGAAATTCCTTATAAAGTGGTACTTGACGAAGCGATGAAGCTGAATAATCACTTTGGCGCTACTGACGCGCATAAATTGATTAATGCCGTCCTTGATAAAATGGCGGTAGAGCTACGTGCTATTGAAGTAGAAGCAGATAGCAAAGCCAATTTACGCACCTCACAAAAAGCGGCTGCTAAACCTGTAATAAAAGCGGATACCAATGCAGAAAATAATGCCGATATAGAAGATAGTGCTGATACAGCTGCCATTGAAGAAAAATCAACTACTTCAAACAAGCCTCGTATTAGCGCCAATAATACTACTGTCAAACGCAATAGCGCTAGTAAGGCTACTGCCAATATTAGTGACTTTAAAGCGAGCAAAAAAGCGATTGAAACAGACCGCATTGATGCAGACAGCAAAGACTAATCATGAATGAGTTTGAGCTGATTGAGCGTATATTCTCCCAAATGCAAGCTGCGCAGTCATTGTCTAGCAGTGTTGACAAAGGCATCGGTGATGATGCCGCGGTGATGAGCTTGCCTGCAGGCGCGCGCTTGGTCAGCTGTATTGATACGCTGGTTCAAGGTCGACATTTTAGCGCTGACTGGGAGCAAGTAAATAAGCTGGCATTTACCATCGGTTATAAATCCGTGGCAGTGAACGTCTCAGATATTGCCGCTATGGGTGCAACTCCGCATAGTATTCTACTGGCATTAGCTTTGCCTGAGCGCTTGGCAAATGAGCACTGGTTAAGTGAATTTGCTAAAGGCTTATTTCATGCTTGCCAGCTATTTGGGGTGACGCTGATTGGGGGTGATACCACGCGCAGCGACAATTTAGTTCTTAGTGTCAGCGCGCAAGGGTTACTCACCAAAGAGACGCCAGCCGTCTACCGTTCAGGCGCGCAAGTTGGCGACAAACTCTATGTCTCAGGCACGCTTGGCGATGCCGCTTATGCGCTACAGCATCCTGATACTGCTATCGGTATTGAGCTTGCACATCGTCTACATATGCCAACGCCGCGTATTGCACTGGGTGCAGAACTAGCAAAAATCGGTGCGACGGCAATGATAGATATTTCTGATGGTCTGTATCAAGACATTGGACATATCTGCCAACAAAGCAGCGTTAGTATGCGCATTCATCTCGATCAGCTACCTACTAGCAAAGCACTGGCAAAAGCTGAGTTAACTGAGCGCTTGTTGTGCCAGCTGACTGGCGGTGATGATTATGAATTGGCTTTTACTTTGCCTGCTCATATTGAACCACCTGTTAATGACAGTAGCAACACGCCTGTCACCTGTATCGGCGAAGTAATAGCCGTAAACGACACAGATGCGGCTGCGAATTTACGCGTAGCGCTCTTTTATCAAGGACAGCCTGTCACATCCACTCATCCCGCCCCCTTTACTACTTGGCCCAATCTGACGGGTTACCAACATTTTGCAGGTTAACCCATGATTGATCACAACCTATCTAAGCCTGATATCCGTAAAGCCAATGATTGCCCGCCTCTTCCCATCGATGCCAATATGCTTGACCGCGTAGTTTATTGGCTTGGGTTAGGTTTGGGTAGTGGTCTGCCTCGCCGTGCACCCGGTACTTGGGGCACGGTTGGTGGCTTAATCGTCGCGATACCATTGCTAAGCTTAGGATTCGTGCCATTTTTGATTATTACCATTCTCTCTTGTGTGATTGGTAGTTGGATATGCGGTCGTACCTCAGAGCTAATGGGTGGTCATGATAACCCGCATATCGTCTGGGATGAATGGGCAGGCATGTGGCTTACTCTACTGCCGCTGTCTTATATGGGTATCGCTGACGGTAATTTTTGGCAAAATATCGCCCAAACCTCTTCTATTGTTGCCATTATTATCACCTTTATATTATTCCGCTTTTTTGACATTATTAAGCCACCACCGATTGGCTGGGCAGATAAAAAAGTCGCAGGCGGCCTAGGTATCATGCTTGATGACATCATCGCAGGTATCATGGCAGCAGCCGTTTGGATCATTATTTATACCACCATCCTTTAATTGTTAAATTAGCCTCGCTTTTATATAAGCGACGGTCTTTCATAACCGATTGTCGTTTATAGTCCATCGTTTTTTTGACTCGTCCACTTTTTTAGTAATGCGTTTGTGACGATAGCCAATTTATCAGCAAGCTACCATTAAATGGTAAGCCCATGACAAGCAACGTAAGTTACAAAGATGTCACGACATAGCGTTTTAGTTAAATGACGGTTTGCGTTATAATTTGAAATTATATTTTGTTACATTTGTAGGCTATTATGACAACTCCCCTCTCGGTAATCATCCTCGCTGCTGGCAAAGGCACGCGTATGCAGTCGGCTAAGCCAAAAGTGCTACAGACATTGGCTGGTAAGTCGTTATTGGGTCATGTCCTTGATACATGTCATCAATTAACGGTTGATGACACCATTATTGTTCATGGTTTTGGTGGCGAGCAAGTCCAAGCAGATATCAATGCTCAATATGCGCATCTGCCTATTACTTGGGTTGCTCAGACTGAGCAATTAGGTACTGGACATGCGGTTAAAGTGACCCTGTCGGAATTACCCAAAGAAGGGCAAAGCCTGATTCTCTATGGTGATGTGCCATTAGTCAGCTGCCAGACATTAGCAACACTACAAGCGGCTAACACCGAGGGCATGTCAATGTTGACATTGACCGTAGATAATCCTTTTGGTCTCGGTCGTATCAAACGTGACAAAGACGGCAACATCGAAGCCATCGTCGAGCAAAAAGATGCCAACGCCGATGAGCAGAAAATCCAAGAGATTAATAGCGGTATTTACTGCGTCGATAATGCGTTATTACATAAATACCTGCCAAAGCTGTCTAATGACAATGCGCAGCAAGAATACTATCTGACGGATATTGTCAAAATGGCGGTCGCTGAAGGCATTAATATTGTCGCGATTGAGCCTGAGCATACCTTTGAGATTGAAGGCGTCAACAACCGCCAACAGCTCGCTAGCTTAGAGCGCACTTGGCAAGGCAAACTGGTCGCCGACTTACAAGAAGCGGGCGTGCAGTTTGCTGATCCAAGTCGCGTTGATATTCGCGGTACCTTGACTGCAGGTCAAGACGTGTTTGTCGATGTGGGTGTGGTATTCGAGGGTGATTGTGTCTTAGGTGACAATGTTTATATCGAAGCGGGCTGTGTCATCAAAAACGCCCACATTGGTAATGCCTGCCACATAAAACCTTATTGCGTGATTGATCGCGCTGAGATTGGGGCAGGTGTTGATGTCGGTCCTTTCGCCCATTTGCGTCCTGAAACCGTACTGTCTGATAACAGTAAAGTTGGTAATTTCGTCGAGATTAAAAAATCAACGGTCGGTCATGGTAGCAAGGTTAATCACTTGAGTTATATCGGTGATGCGACCATTGGTACAGATGTCAATGTCGGTGCAGGCGTCATTACTTGTAATTATGATGGTGTCAATAAATCACAAACTATCATTGAAGACAATGCCTTCATTGGCTCGAACTCAAGTTTAGTGGCACCTGTGACTATTGGTGATACCGCTACGGTTGCCGCAGGTTCAGTGATTACTAAAGACGTCGACAGTAAAGCATTAGCCTTTGGACGGGCACGACAAACTCAGAAAAACGACTTTCAGCGTCCGACCAAAAAGTCAAAATAGCAATGGTCAATCACCAGCATTTTGAACAGTATCTATTGAAGTAATACTAAGCAGCATGACAATTTTTGTGATGCTGCTTCCTTATATTTATAACATCAAAATTGTTAGTATAAAAGCTCTGCCAGTATGGACTTCTATTATTTATTGACTGAACATTATCGCCTCTCAAAGCATTTGAGCGGTTAAGCATTGAAACATTGAAGCCTTTAAAAATCAAAACATGAAACATCGAATTTAAGGAATAGTTATGTGTGGAATCGTTGGAGCAGTCGCTGAGCGTAATATCGCCAATATCTTACTTGAGGGTCTTAAGCGTCTAGAATACCGTGGTTATGATTCTGCCGGTCTGACCGTCATTCGTGATGGCGAACTTCATCGCGAGCGCCAAGTGGGTAAAGTGCAAGCATTGGTCGATGCTGTGGCAGTTAATCCTGAATTTTTTGATGGTCATATTGGTATTGCACATACACGCTGGGCCACCCATGGCGAGCCGGCACAGCGTAATGCCCATCCGCACGTATCAGGCAAAATCGCGGTAGTACATAATGGTATCGTTGAAAACTATGCCGAGTTAAAAGAAGAATTGATTGCTAAAGGTTACGTATTTACGTCGCAGACCGATACCGAAGTCGTCGCTCATTTAATCAATGATATCTACAAAACAACGCCTGATTTACTAGAAGCGGTTCGTGCCGTTATTCCTTTATTACATGGCGCCTTTGCCCTTGGTATTTTGCATATCGATTGCCCAGATGAGCTGATTACCGTCCGCTTAGGTTCTCCTTTGGTCATCGGTGTGGGTATCGGTGAGAATTTTATTGCTTCTGATCAATTAGCCCTACTGCCGGTCACCAATCGCTTTATGTACCTAGAAGAAGGTGATATCGCCAAATTGACGCGCAGTAGCATTCAGGTTTATGCCGATGGTGTCGAAGTAAAACGTCAGATACATGAAATTGATGCGGCACAGCACAATGCGGATAAAGGCGAGTTTAAGCATTATATGCTCAAAGAAATCTATGAGCAGCCAGACGCGGTTGCCCGTACTGTTGAGATGGCTGTAGATAGCGATGAGCCGTCTAAACTGCGCGATGATTTTTTACAGCGTCATGAAGCGCTATTAAAAGGCATTAAGCATGTCCAAGTCATCGCTTGTGGTACCAGTTACCACTCAGGCTTGGTCGCAAAATATTGGTTTGAGAGCCTTATTCGTGTGCCCTGTTCCGTTGAAGTCGCTAGTGAATTCCGCTATCGCAATCCTGTCGTCATCGACAATACACTTGTCATTTGTATTTCTCAATCTGGCGAAACGGCAGACACGTTATCGGCGCTACGTGATATTCAAAAGCACACGCCAGCAGATCTAGTTAGCTTAGCATTATGCAACGTACCGACATCGTCTTTGGTACGTGAGACGGATATCTTTTTACCAACGCTTGCTGGTCCCGAGATTGGTGTTGCTTCTACCAAAGCATTCACCACTCAGCTTGCCGCTTTAATGCTATTGGTCTTAAAAGTAGGTATGGTTCAAGAGCGCATGACTGGCGAAAACCTGAGTACCTTGCTTGGTCAATTACAAGAGCTACGTGGTCAACTACATGCCAGCTTAAACCTCGATGCGCCTATCAAAGCCATGAGTGAGCATTTTGAGTATAAAAAGAGCTGCCTGTTTTTAGGTCGTGGTTTGCAGTTTCCAATAGCGCTAGAAGGCGCTTTAAAGCTGAAAGAAATCTCGTATATTCACGCCGAAGGCTACGCAGCAGGCGAGCTGAAACACGGTCCATTGGCATTGGTCGATAAAGACATGCCCATCGTCGTACTAGCGCCAAAAGACAGTATGTTTGATAAGCTAAAAGCCAACATGCAAGAGGTACACGCGCGCCACGGTGAGCTGTTTGTATTTGCCAGTGAAGAAAGCAAGATGGTTGCAGAAGATAGAATGCACGTGGTTTATGTGCCTGATGTGTGCGAGACGCTTGCCCCTATCGTCTATAGCGTACCCGTACAGCTGTTGTCATACCATGTCGCAGTAATGCGCGGTACAGACGTCGATCAGCCACGTAACCTTGCTAAATCAGTGACTGTTGAGTAATATAAGTATTTGATTTTATTATCAATAAATTGCTTTTTACACCGAGTCCTTCGCTATCTGGTACGAATAAGATAGCGAAGGATTTTTTGTGAATAACGAAATAGAAAAATATCAGTAATTTATATAATTCAATCACTTATATAATTACTGTATCTACAGTATGGACAATGAAAACATGGATATCGAAAGCGGCACCGCCAATCAAATCGCTAGTCAAATAGAAATAATCTATGAAGATGAATTTCTGGTGGCAATTAATAAAGAGGCTGGTCTATTGGTGCATCGCAGTTGGCTAGATAAAGGCGAGACGCGCTTTGCCATGCAACTCACCCGTGATGCGGTAGGTTGCCACGTGTTTCCAGTGCACCGGTTAGACAAGCCCACATCGGGCGTATTATTGTTTGCCAAGAGCTCAGCCGTGGCGCGCAGCCTTGGCGAGGCTTTTACTGAACACAAAGTTACCAAGCAGTATTTAGCCGTGGTGCGCGGCTATATGTCAGAACAAGGCACCGTTGATTATGCGCTGAGCTTTCAACCCGATGCCATCGCCGATAAGTTTGCCGATTTGGACAGACCCGCTCAAGAGGCGGTGACCCATTGGCAAAGTTTGGCACAAATCGAGCTACCATTTGCCGTATCAAAAAAGCATGACACGAGCCGCTATAGTCTTGTGCGCTTGACACCCGAGACTGGGCGCAAGCATCAGCTGCGTCGGCACATGCGACATGTATTCCATCATATCGTGGGTGATACTAGCCACGGTGATATACGTCACACACGATTTTTTCGTACTCACTATGATTGTACGCGCATGTTGCTGCATGCTCAGACTTTAGCGCTCAGCCACCCCGTCACTGGTGAGCCATTATTGCTAAAAGCTAAATTAGACGACCAATGGATGCGTATCTTAGAAGAGTTTTCTTGGGTGGACAGCGCTAAAGATTAAACAGCGTAGGTTTTATCTTAGATAGTCATATCAAAGAAGTCGACATACTGATGCTAGATATGAAGGTTCGATACCTTAGTGAGGACTTCAATCTTCGGCTATGAGCTTTTGGATTTTTATTTACCGTAAGCGCTGTTATAGGAATAAGAGCAGCTAACATCATATTGGCTGGCGCTTTCTTCCCAGTTTCATTTTTATATTCGCTAGCACCAACCCCGACAATATCAATATCATTGCCAGCATCTTCCACCATGTCACGACCTCTCCTGTAAGCAGCACTGAGGTTGTCATACCGAATACTGGCACCAATAGAGCAAACGGCATAACCTTAGAAGCCGTATTTTGACTAAGCAGATGCGCCCACAGTCCGAAGCCTATCAACGTTGAGACATACACGATAAACCCAAGTGATAGCCAAGACTTAAGCGATGCCTCGTTAAACGTCGCCAGCTGCCATGCCTCGGTCTCAAATATGAGAGAAGATAGAGTTAAAATCACGCAAGCGATCAGACCACCCCAAACCACGAGAGCGAGAGCAGACAACGCGGATGCCTTATTCCTTTCAGTATTAGACGGAATAATAGCCCCGTCTGATCCTTGCTGCGTCGCTTGTGTTGACGCCTGTTTTGAAGCAATGTTACCAAAACTCCAGCCTATGGCCGCAATCAAGATACAGACAAACCCAGCCAGAGGCATATCACCACCAAGGTTCAACGCGATGACGCTAAGCCCTAGCACACCGACCAGCATACCGATGATTTGCATGCGACTCACTGCCTCACCCAGTATAAAATACGCCAACAATACGGTAATAAAAATTTGAATTTGTAGCAATAGTGCCGTCAATCCTGCTGATGCCCCTAAGTGCATGGCAGTGAATACAAAAGCATACTGCATGACAAACGTACCGATAGCATAGATAAGTAATGTACGGTTAAATTTGGGCGGCTTCAGAAAGAAAACCAGTGGCACAGCGGTAAAGAAAAAACGCAGGGCGGTGAGCATTAGCGGTGGAAAGCTTTCAAGCCCCCATGCAATAAAAGTAAAGTTCACACCCCAAATAAAAGTAACCAGTACAGCCAATGCAGTGTATATAGGAGTCATGTAGTTGGCCTAGGAAGTTATGGCTGATTATTATATTTAAAAAAATTTTATGACAATCTCGTATTAACCATAGGATGCTTTTAGAGAGTGAGTACTACACTTATAAACAATAGAACGGCAATGAGCATTAATGCTGCACCGCCTATTTTTGTAATTAACTATAGGTTATCTTGAGCTTTCCATAGATACCGACTGGCTAAAGCAAATGCTTCTGCGTAGCAAAAATGGATTAGTAAGACCAAGAGGCAAAAAGCTGAAGCTAAAATTAGAAATTGAGAAAGATAGGTTTGCTCAGTATCGATAAATTGCGGAAATACAGCCATAAAAAATAAGATAGGTTTTGGGTTAGAAAGGGAGGTTAGCAAACCTTCTTTGAACAACCTACCAGCACTTGTGCTACTCACATCTAACGTGTTGTCAGACTCTAGGACAAATGATTTTCTTTTTCCAAAGGCCATTTTGAAAAACAAAAGAGTATACTCCAACAGAACCAGTTACTTCACCATTTAGACCCATTAATAGACCACTTAAAGCAGACTGATATAAGAGAACCACTCAAAATAAACTTTTGAACGATCTAAATGTTGCAGTTTAAACGCGCCAATATAAAGACTTAAACCAATCCCTTATACAGAAAGTAACACCCTACAACCGTTAATAACAACGCAAAGCATTTTTTCAATAATTGCGGTGATAGTATATGAGCAACTTTCGCGCCTAGCTTGGCGGTGAAAAAGCTCATGATGCTGATCCCTAAAAAGGCATAAATGTGTACAAAGCCAATGGTATTAGGCACATCAATTCGTTGCTGCATCCCAAAGAACATAAAACCTAATGCTCCAGCAATAGCAATCGGCAGACCACAAGCTGCTGAGGTGCCAACGGCTTTTTGCATCACAACACCATACCGCGTGAGATAAGGCACGGTTAAGCTACCGCCGCCAATACCGAAAATGGCAGAAGCGATACCGATAACCCCACCTGCTGCTAATTGCTTAGGTTTTGAAGGCAGTTGTGTATTAGCATCATCGGCACTACTAGAATTGCTAGCAGGATTAGCAACCTGTTTTTTGCCACCGAAAAACATCTTGTAGGCGACCCACAGCAAAAACACCCCAACAATGAGTTGAAGATACAGCCCAGATATCTGCCCTGCAATCCCTGCCCCTAAAAAGCAACCAATCGCTAAGCCTGGTGCCAGATTTTTGAAGACAGGCCACATGACTGCGCCTTTTTTATTATGTGCCATGAGCGAGCTGATCGAGGTGACAATGATGGTCGCCAATGACGTACCTAATGCCAAATGCATGATATTGTCAGGGCTGTAACCCATTTGCGTAAAGACGATGAATAATAATGGCACGATAATTGTGCCACCGCCTACACCAAATAGCCCCGCAGCAAATCCTGCTAGCGCACCTATGATTAAAAAAATGATTAATTCCACGGGATATTTACTTCTTATGTAGAGTTAGTACGATGGTTATTTTAGTTCAGTGACAATCAATCAGTTAAAAAGCCAAATTAAGCGATTTCTGCTTGATCCACTTGACCAACCCGAGAATAGGCACGATTAAAATACACCAAACTCTCCTCTTGCTCACTTTGTCTAATGGCGACCACCCGGCACATGAAAACACTGTGCGTGCCCACTTGCTGAATGTCCTCAATCTCACAATCAAAACTGACCAACGCATCTTCTAAAACGGGAGCGCCTGTTTTAAGCGGTGACCAAGAGCCGTATTCAAATCGCTCTTGTGAACTCAATTTGGAGGCAAAAGCGTTAGATATTGATTCATGCTGTGCACCTAAAACATTGACACTTAACGTTTTATTTTCAATAAAATGGGCATGTGAGCGAGATGTCTGATTCATGCAAACCAGCAAGGTTGGCGGTGTATCGGTGACGCTACACACCGCAGATGCGGTAAATCCATGAGTACCAGCGCTGCCTTCTGTGGTAATGACATTGACCGCTGTGGTTAATAAAGACATACCATCTCTAAAATCGGTGGCTTCAATCATGACTTAACTCCTAAATTTTAAATCTTTAAGTTCATTGATAACTGAGGTCACTCATGAGTTTAAACAAGCTGGTATAGACGGGGTTAAAAACCCAACCTATAAAAGCTAAATTTTGTATCAGTTTATTCAATGAACCCTAAGCGGTCAGTTCTTGACGCACGATTGCTGCGCCAGCACTTAACGCTTGCAGCTTACCTCTTGCCACTTGTCGAGACAACGGTGCCATGCCACAGTTGGTTGAAGGATACAGTTTATCCGCATCAACGAATTGCAAGGCTTTACGTAGCGTATTTGCCACTTCTTCAGGGGTCTCAATGGTATTGGTTGCCACATCAATGGCACCAATCATCACTTTTTTACCGCGGATCAATTCAATCAAATCCATGGGAACATGTGAGTTTTGACATTCTAAAGAGACAATATCAATATTCGACTGTTGCAATTTAGGGAATGCTTGCTCGTATTGACGCCACTCTGAACCCAATGTCTTTTTCCAATCGGTATTGGCTTTGATGCCGTAGCCGTAGCAGATATGCACCGCCGTTTCACACTTTAGACCTTCAATGGCACGCTCTAACGTGGCAATACCCCAGTCGTTGACGTCATCAAAGAACACATTAAATGCAGGCTCATCGAATTGGATAATATCCACCCCAGCCGCCTCTAACTCTCTCGCTTCTTGATTTAAGATTTTAGCAAATTCCCACGCCAATTTTTCACGGCTTTTATAATGACCATCATACAAGGTATCAATCATGGTCATCGGACCAGGCAGTGCCCATTTGATCGGCTGATCGGTTTGTGCACGTAAAAACTTAGCATCATCAACAAATACAGGCTTTTGACGGCTTACCGCGCCAACGACTGAAGGCACACTGGCATCATAACGATTACGAATGCGCACGGTCTCGCGCTTCTCAAAATCGACGCCATCCAGATGTTCAATAAAGGTGGTCACAAAATGCTGACGAGTTTGCTCGCCATCACTGACAATATCAATGCCTGCATGCACTTGTTCTTGCAATGTCAAACGTAGCGCATCTTGTTTGGCTTCAAGCAGTTGCTCACCTTCCAATGCCCAAGGTGACCAGATTTTTTCAGGTTCTGCAAGCCAAGAAGGTTTCGGTAAACTGCCAGCCGTTGACGTCGGTAATAACTTTTTTGTCGGTAATAATATTGTCATACGATTCATCTTCTTATTAATTTGTATTTGACTTTTCGGCTACATTTATATTGGCTATGCTGCGGCTTTTTTAACGGCTTCTTTTTGAACAATGCTGCTTGTCACATCATAGCTTGCTGCCCACTCATTAAGAATGGTTTGGTATGGCTTGATGAACTGCTCTTCGGTGAACTTACCTTGTGTCACTGCCATCTGACTACGCTCTGCGCGATCATACACAATTTGAGTTAGCGAATAATCTTGGTACTTCAAGCTCGGTTGATAAACTTGAGCGGCTGTAGAATTGGCATTATAAATTTCAGGACGATAGATTTTTTGGAAAGTCTCCATGGTAGCAATCGCACTGATCAGCTCAAGGTCGGTGTAATCGCTCAGCAAGTCACCCGCAAAATAAAACGCTAATGGCGCAGCACTACCCGTAGGCATAAAGTAGCGAACGGTTAAGCCCATTTTAGAAAAATATTCATCAGTCAACGATCCTTTGTTCAAAGAACAGCCATCTTGTTTGTATTCAACGCCCAATACAGGGTGCTGATTGGTCGTACGTTGATAGGTTTTACTGGTGGAAACACTCAAGCAAATCACAGGCTTCTTGGTGAAATTAGCTTGGTAAGCTTCTGAATTCAATAAATACTGAAACAGTTTGCCATGTAAGTCACCGAAATCTACTGGCGGCGCAGATGATGGATGTTTATCGAAATGGTCTAATAAGACCACGCTAAAGTCATAATCGCGCACATAAGATGAGAAACTATTACCAATCATACCGTCAATACGGGTGTTTTCTTTATGATCCACAATCGTTGTTTGCAGCATCTCGATGATAGGGAAAGTATCGCCATTTCCTGCCACATCCATGTCGACAGAAATAATATCAACCTCAACAGAATAACGATCTGCGGTGGGATTATCCCAATGTGCCAATGCATTAAAACGATTATTTATCATTCTTAATGTTTTGCTTAAGTTCTCCTGACGATGCTCGCCACGCGCCAAATTCGCAAAGTTCGTCGTCAGACGCGTGCTATTTGCAGGATGATAGTTTTCATCAAAACGAATGCGCTTAATTGCACAACTAAATTCTTTACTCATGATAATCCGCTACCCTAATCTACTCTCATTATTTGAGATAAAACCAAATTTGTGTATGAGGTGAATCATACCTAAACTATTACATGAATAAAAACGATACTATTTAAATATAAGATGAATATAATTCATGTTAATGGAGTTATGGTATGACATGAGATTGGATAGCGGAGACTTTATGACTTACTCAATAGGATCATTCAGCAAAAAATAAGCCTGTAGAAAAATGAGCTACGCTAAGGAAAGCATAAAGAAAATTTCGATAAACTAACGAATCTAAAAGTTCTTTCATTAAAAAAGCCGAAACTTATTTTCTAAGTCTCAGCCCTTTTGTTTGATAATATCAATAGAGAATTGCTTTCTATTGACTTTATCAACGATAAACATTCTTAAGACTTCTTCAGCTTCAACGCGGTCAAACTACTGTCTTGCCGCTTCAATCTGAATGTTTAGCTGAACTTTTTTAGTAATACCCAATAACGTATATTTGCTGATGCCCCATTTCGTTCGATCAATAGTCGTTGTAAAATCCCCACCGCAAACTGACTTTTTTAATATTGGGTTTAAGTAGCAATTGAACTTGCTGGCCGTCAGCGTAATGGGATTAGTCTTGCCATGTAGTGTCAACATACCATCGACTTTGCTGACATTTGAGCCACTACCATCAGTCGTAAAATACCATTTGGTAGACTCAAATTGCGCCAGTGGAAACTGCTCAATATCAAAAAAATCTGCGCTTTTTAACGTAATATCAAATGCTGTATTGCCTGTATTTAGGCTATTCAGAGGAATTAATAGCGAGATATTACCGGTCTTAGCCGCTGGATCATAATCTAGCTGCCCAGTGATATTATAAAAGCCACCTGTGTTGGTAGAGGTATTAAAATGATCAATAGCAAAGCGTACATTGGTATGGGTGGGATCAATATCGTAAGTCCTCGCCTGACTGCTGGCGATACCTAACATGCTTAGGCATAAGGCTAGTAGCGGCTTTCGAGAGGACAGTATGACTGTCGAGAGGGATATTTGATTCATAGTAACATTCCTTTGCTGTATAAATGATAGAGCCATCACATCCTTTGTGACTGTGCTTTTATAATTGTGCTCTTATATAATGACAACAAGCCCAGACTTAATCAATCAGTATGGGCTTGTCTGTTTTAGACATAGCATTATCACTGCTAACGCTATGGTCATAGGTATGATCAAATAAATCCGTTAAATCATACTTTACCATTTGTCGTTGTCTGCTCTTTGCCACTAGGTACGAGCCATTTAGCAAACCATCCTGACAAATCATCCATCAAAGTATAAACCACTGGAATCACCACAAGGCTTAATAACGTCGAAGTCACCAGACCACCCAATACCGCAGCAGCCATCGGACGACGGAATGTTGGATCGGCATCACCCCAACCGAAGACTAAGGGCAACATCCCCGCGCCCATCGCAATGGTGGTCATAATAATAGGACGCGCCCGCTTGCGGCAAGCATCGATAATAGCCTCAAAACGCGCCAAACCTCGACGCTGTGCAATCAGTGCGTAATCGACCAATAAGATAGAGTTTTTGGTGGCAATACCCATTAGCATAATAAAGCCGATCATCGATGGCATAGAAAGACTGCTATTGGTAATAACCAAGCCTACAAAAGCACCGCCTATCGATAAAGGCAATGCCATCAAAATGGTAAAAGGCTGCAATATACGCCCAAACAATAGAATAAGTACGCCTAAAATACAAACCACACCGACCGACATCGCAATCACAAAACCGCTGAATAGCTCAGCTATGTTTTCTGCTTGACCTTGGTCAATAATGGTAATGGAAGGTGGTAGTTGTTGCATGGCAGGTACTGATTTAACCGCTTGTACCAAATCTCCAAGCTCGCCACTCGCAGGTTGCACCGTGATACTGATGGCACGTTCCCGATCGAGCCTGCTAATCTGCGCAGGCCCAGTGCCAAAGTCTAATGACGCGACTTCACCCACACGTATACCCTGTCCTGCTGGTAACGAGCTCGGTACATATAGACCTTCTAATTGACTGACATTTTGCTTGGCAACATCTGGTAGACGAATGACGATAGGAATCTGCCGCGTATCCAAATTGAGCTTGGATAAACGCTGCTCATAGTCACCCACCGTCGCCACTCGTAACGTCGTAGCGATGTCTTGCGTGGTCACACCTTTATCCGCCATCGCCAGTCTGTCTGGCGTCACCGTTAACTCTTGACGCGGCAAACTGCGGTCACTGGTCACGGAGCCAGCACTGGGTAGCCCTCGAATCTCTGACATGATTTGCTGAGCGGTTTGTTCAAGCAATTGCGGATTGGTACTGGTCATAGAGAAGTTATAACCACTCTCTCCACCACTCGACAAACCGACGGTAAAGCGCGCGCCTGGCACTTCTGCCAACAAACTACTTATTTGACGTTCAATCTCTTGCTTAGAGCCGCGCTCTGCACGTGGTGCTAGCACGATGTCTAGACCTGCTATATTTTCGGCTTTGCCACCACTAGAGTTTGAGTCCATGCTAGCCTGAGCCTCACCGACTGAGGTAAAAATATTGGTGACTTCAGGCATTGCTAAAATACGCTCACTTGCCAGCGCAGCAACGCGCTCTGTGTCTTCCAGTGCAACGTCAGGTGTCAACTCAATCTCCACACGAGTTTGGTCAATGTCATTATCAGGAATAAACGATGTTGGTAGTAATTTGACAAGCATCAGTGACGCCACGAATAACACTAAAGTTGCACCCATCGTCAGCCAGCGATGATGCAGTGTCCATGCCACTATTTTGAGATACCAACCCATCAGCGCGCTTTGTTTCTCAACGTGTTTTTTCTCTGGTCGCAATATATACGCTGCCATCATCGGTGTGATAAGACGCGCGACCATCAAAGACGCAAAAATCGATAATGCAGCCGTCCAGCCAAACTGACGGAAAAACTGTCCAACGATACCGCCCATAAAGGCGGTGGGTAAAAACACGGCAATCAAAGTAAAGGTGGTCGCGACTACCGCCAAGCCAATCTCGTCAGCCGCTTCCATCGCCGCTTCATACGGTGTCTTGCCCATACGTAAATGCCGTATGATATTTTCGACCTCGACGATCGCATCGTCGACCAATACACCGATCACTAACGACAACGCCAACAAAGATATAATATTGAGGCTAAAGCCAAATAAGTACATACCTAAAAAGGTGGGAATCACTGATAATGGCAAGGCGACAGCAGCAACTATAGTCGCCCTAATATTGCGCAAAAATAAGAATACGACGACAACTGCTAACAGACCACCTTCGATCAGCATCCGTAAAGAAGCTTGATAATCTTCAGCGATGGGCGTTGCCCGATCATAGACCTTTTCAATAGTGATATTGCCTACATCGGCTGACAGCTTGGCAAGCTCTGCATCAACCAGCTCCATGACCTCGACTTCACTGGCACCACGCGAGCGGGTGATGTTAAATGCCACCACCGTTTGCCCGTCAAGCTTAGCAATAGAGCTCGGGTCAGCCGCGCCATCTGTGATTTGTGCCATACGTCCAAGTGCTTGCGTGCCGCCTGTTGGGATTGCCACTTGTAAATCATTGAGCTCACTTGCCCGCTCCACCGCACCAAGGACACGAATCGTCTGGGTGGTTTTGCCCACTTCTGCTTCACCACCAGAGCTGTCCTGCTGAATACCCGTGATTTGATTGGATAGTTGTGTGATAGAAAGCTTAAGACCACTCAAGGTAATCGGGTCAGCTGCGACGGTAATCTCACGCTGCAAACCACCAATACGGCTAACCGTGCTGACACCCGGTATATCAGAAAGACGCTTGGTGACCGTATCATCGACGAACCAAGACAAGTCTTCCACATTCATGTTTTCAGAAGCCACAGAATAAGTGACAACGGGGAATCCTGCGGTTGAAACTTTAGTAATAATAGGGTCATTGGCAGCGGCAGGCAAATCGCCGCGTACCTCGCCTACGGCCGAGCGCACATCATCGACCGCTTCTTGAATATCCTTTTCTAACACAAACTCTGTGACCATGGTGGCAGCACCCGTTTGTAACGTGGTGCGGATATGCTTGATACCCTCAATACTGGTGAGCTTGTTTTCTATCTTTTTTGCGATGTCGTTTTCGAGCTGTGATGGCGCGGCACCCGGTAAAGTCACCGTGACCACAACTGCAGGTAAATCAATATCAGGAAACTGCTGCACCTTCATCTTCATAAAGCCATAAATACCGCCTAACGTCAGTAGTATGAATAGCAAGATGGCAACTAAAGGATTTTTTATCGAGTAAGCAGAAACATTTAAACTCATGGTTGTGCCTGCGCTGCTGTACTCGTTTGGCTAACACCATCAACGATACGCACCAAATCTCCATCATTTAAAAAGCTGCCACCTTGTTTGACAATTTGACTGTCACTAGGCAATGGCTCTAGCACTGCCACATTTTCGCCAAGTCGCTCACCCAATGTCACTCGTTGTTGCTTGATACGACCCATGGTCTGACCATTTTGAGTCGTCACATTGGTTACTAGCATCACATAATCATAGCCATCGTTGCTGACGATAGCGCTATTGGGCACCGTTTGCGTACTGGCACTGCCTAATAGGAACTCACCCGTTTGATACATACCTGCCCGTAATTTTGCATTGGCTGCCAAGCTCGCATAGATAGTAATCTGCCGGTTGTTGTCCGCCGTTGGTGCTATGCGGCTCACTTTCCCCATTACCGTTTCACCATCTGGTAAGCTCACCCGTACTGGCGTCCCGACACTGACTTCACCAACAAGCTTGGGATCAATATCTGCACGCCATTCCAAAATCCCACCTTTAATGATAGTAAATAATGGCTCGCCACCAGCAACCATACCGACCTCCGCCATTTTCTCGCTGATGACACCGCTGACGGGTGCGACCACTGTTGCATTATCTACACTCAAGCGCTGAGTGCTCAGACGCGCTTTGGAGGCTTGTAGCGCAGCCTGTGCTTGAAGTTTTGCAGTGCGATAGCGATCGGCTTCTTGTTTGCTAATGGCATCAATATCAAGCAGTGGCAATACACGGGCAGCATCAGCGCTGGCATTGGCAAGCGTCGCTTCTGCTTCGGCAACATCTGCCTCTGCTTGCAAGACTTGCTGCTCCATAGCATCGGTATCAAATATCGCCAAGACTTGACCCGCTTTGACGCGATCACCTTCTTCGACCAATATACGCTCGATAGCCACGCCATTGACTTTAGCACTGACATTCGCCGTATCTTTGGCATCAATGGTGCCATCAGCACTGAGTGTGTTACCAATATCATCTTGGCTTGGGCTGACCGTTTCTACTGATAATACCGCCTGCTCAGTACTTGTAGCGCTTGCAGTGGCACCATCACTTGAAGTACGACTAGAAACTGGCGATTCATCGGTCACAGCTTTATCACTCCCGCCCCAATACTTTCCAAGTAGCACACCAATGATAAGCACGGCTGCCAATACGGGTAACAACCATAATGGTAATTTTGAAGCGGTTTTTTTAGACAAAGTATCAGACTGGCGATACGGTGGTAGCTCAGATGGTTGAGGTGGCTCAATGTTGGTTTCTTGCTCGCTAGTCGGTGCTTGCTTATTATTAGGGTGTTCAAAATCACTCATAGTCGGTCTCTATAAATAAGCACGGTACTAACGCCGTAAAAAGTATAAGGGAAACAAAATGATGCGGGCAGAGCTTATCAAAATAGTCTTTTATCATTGTAGACTATCTCGTCATTGGGTCAATTGTGTTAAGTATCTACATAGTCAATTGTTGATAGTAATCAAGACATAACAATAAAGACATATTAAGACATTGAACTTAATAAAGATTATTAGTAGCAAAGATTATAAAGTGAACGATAAACAAAGGCAAAAGACAGCGTATTCCTAGCTCAGTCCCAGTTCATTGCATAAGTCTTCTTCACACAAAATCCCTTGCTTAAAACTTATTCAGCCAATGAAAAAATGACCAAATATGTTGTCATATTGAATGAATTAAGATACGACCATTATAGTTGGAACAATCACTCGTAAAAATTAATGATACATACGCCCTACAGTTTAGACTTGTATTTATGGGGTAATTTGTCATTATTAAGACAACTCTACTAATAAAGGAATCCATCATGGCTAATAAATCAGACGTAAAGAAGCTTAAGCAAGAAATTAAAGATACCAAAGCAAAAATTAAGCAGAAAAAGAAAGATCTCAAAGATCTTAAGAAGTCATTGAAGAAGTCGAAAAAAGCCAAATAGCTTTGTTTCGAAATGATGACTCTACATCAAAAAACAGAAGAGGATAGCGTTGGCTGTCCTCTTTTTTGCTATTAATTTAGCCATTTTAGCCCATTTAGAGGATAATCGATTGAATTGAGGACACGCCTTAGGCATTGGTATAACGACTTGCCTCAGGCATCCAGCGGTGAATCAGTTGGCTGACATCTGCCTTGCGCGTAGGATCTGCAATTAAATGTTTTGCTAAACGCTGAGCAATGGCAAACAGCTGTTCGTCACGTATCAGATCAGCCAAATAATAACCGACGTTACCCGTTTGACGTTTGCCTAATAACTCACCGGGACCACGCAATTCCAAATCTTTTTGCGCAATGACAAAACCATCAGTGCTATCACGCAGGACATTTAAGCGCTCTGTACCTGTCTCTGATAATGGCTTTTGGTATAACAGTACGCAATAGCTTTTGGTTGAGCCACGCCCGACTCGCCCGCGCAGCTGATGTAATTGCGATAGACCTAATCGTTCGGCATTTTCGATGACCATTAACGACGCATTAGGTACGTCGACCCCAACTTCAATGACGGTCGTTGCAATCAGTAAGTCGAGCTGACCTGCTTTGAATGCCTGCATAATGGCTTGTTTGTCAACGGATTTCATCTTGCCATGGACAAGACCAATGCGAATATTCAAGCGCTCATTTAAATCCTCATAAGTGGCTTCAGCGGCTTGCGCATCCAGCACACTAGACGCTTCGACCAACGAGCAAACCCAGTACGCTTGCCTACCCGCTTCACAATTAACCGCAATCCGTTCGATCACCTCATCGCGTCGATTACGGTCAATGGTCACCGTAGTAATTGGCGTACGCCCCGGTGGCAATTCATCGATAATCGAGGTATCCATATCGCCATAAACGCTCATCGCCAGCGTGCGCGGAATCGGGGTAGCGGTCATAATCAGCTGATGCGGCGTGCTATTCGCCACCCCTTTATTGGTCAGTGCCATACGCTGCTCAACACCAAAGCGATGTTGTTCATCGATAATAACTAAGCCCAATTTGGCAAACTGTACCTGCTCTTGAAATAATGCATGAGTACCGACGACCACTTGCACCATGTTTTCTGCGACTGCTTCCAATGCTTCGCGGCGCTGCTTCGCCGTTTGTTTACCAGCGAGCCAACCGACACCAATACCTAACGGTTCAAACCATTGCTTAAAATTGACCAAATGCTGCTCTGCTAAAATTTCTGTGGGTGCCATAACAGCCACTTGCCAACCACTATCAAGCGCATAACCCGCTGCACCCGCTGCGACCAGAGTCTTGCCCGCGCCAACATCGCCCTGCACCAACCGCAACATCGGGATGGACGTTGCCATATCAGCCGTAATATCTTTCATGACTCGTTGCTGGGCGCTAGTTAGGTCAAATGGCAGTGCGGCAAATAGCTTATCGGTAATCGGACTTTGTGTAGCACATTTGGGCGCTTTATGCTGATGCAGTTGCTGACGACGATATAACAAGCTGAGCTGATGGGCGGTTAATTCTTCAATAATTAAACGCTGGCATGCTGCATGAGTACGGGCACTTAACTGGGTGAGTAGCTGATATTGTCGTCCTGCGTCAGTATAAGTCGGCGGTGTATGCAGCAATACTAAGGCTTCAAATATCGTCAGATTATAGATGTTGTTATTAACTGTTCTATTAGCGACTGTATGGATATCACTGTTTGTATTATTATTGGCATCATAGACATTGGCTTTATTGACACTACTAACGCTATGACCAGTCGTATTATCTGGCACGCTACGCGCCAGTGTCGAGAATATATCTTCTGGATACTCTGCCTCTGTTACTATTGTCTTCGTCGGTTCAAAGGGCGCTAATGGCAAGTCAGCTACGACTGCAAAGTCTGTAGGAGTAAACAGCGTCATCGGCAAGCCTTCACTGCGAACCGTCTGTAATGCCAGCTTAATTAAGGTACGCAGCTTATTTTGATGCAAACCTTTAACACTTGGATAAATGGGCTGCAAACCGGTATTTACTACCGTCTCATTACTACTGAGAATTTGATATTCAGGATGGTGGATTTGCTTACCATAACGACTCACCTTTACTTCGCCAAATAATTGCAGCTGTGTCCCTAAGCTCATGGTTTGTGCAAGACCACGATAAACCTTAAAAAACCGTAGCGATATGGTGCCCGTATCATCATCTACCACGACTGTCATACCGCTGCGCTTGGTATCGACGTGCACCACACGCCCAGTAATTAACGCAGACTGTCCGTGCCCCACCTCTGCTATGGACAGCAGTCGGCTACGATCTTCATAATCACGTGGCAGATGCAGCAATAAATCAAATATTCGTTTAATATTCAATTGTGCCAACTGTTCTGCGACTTTTAATCCCACACCCGCCAGTGCCGTCACTGGCATATCTAGCGCTGAGAGTCGCAGCTCAGACCTAAAGTGGTCTGTTGGGCTAGTTAAAGAAGCGTTCACTGATACTGACATCAAGGATCCTAACGATATTATTTTTAATTTTCATATACTCATTCAAGTATTTTAAAGATACCGTAGATGATGACAGTTTTTATAAAACAGCTGTCATAAACAGGACATATCAAAACACCGACTCATTTCATTATAGCTGACAATACAATTGCTTATGTTCAGCTATTTAGTAATACTGCGTCAAAAAGCCTGAAAGTCAAACGGCTCATTTGTATCATATCAATAACTGATGTCTTATTTTCCGTATTATGGTCATTTTATAAGGTGTTTTTATGTTCCCTCCTGCCCAGTATCGACAACCTCTTCATAGTCTAAGAGTGCGACATAGTATGAGAATGCTATGCACCAGCTTAATTGCCGTACTCGGATTATCTATCAGCGCTTGTAGCTCTCTAACGCCAGTGCAGCCGTTACCTGAAACACCAAAAATAGCGCCACTTAATGTTGCGTTAGTATTGGGCGGCGGCGGTGCCAAAGGCTTCGCCCATGTTGGGGTGATTAAAGCACTAGAAGCAAATGGTATTAAGCCCACACTTATCGTTGGCACCAGCGTCGGTAGCTTGGTTGGTAGCCTATATGCCAGCGGTTACACACCAGTACAGCTTGAGCAACTGGCACTGACCACTACAGATAGCGAATTGACAGATTTTGTCTTATCCAATCAAGGTGTCATCGAGGGTATCAAACTCAAGAACTTTATCAACGATAAAGTCGATGGACGAGTAATAGAGGATTTTCCCATCCGCTTTGCAGCAGTCGCGGCGGAGAAGCATACTTTGAAAAAAGCCATTTTTACCACTGGTGATGCGGGGCTTGCCGTTCAAGCATCCTGTAGCGTACCGAATATTTTTATTGCGCCGCGCATTCCCGAAAAGGTCGGTAAAAAATATATCGATGGTGGCGTGGTCAGCCTAGTACCTGTCGATAGCGCCCGTGATTTGGGCGCTGATATTGTTATTGCCGTTGATGTGACAGATACTGGTATTAACAATATTAGCGGTGTCTCTACACTTGATAAAAAATTAAACCTCAACGGATTAAGCAGTTTTTGGGGATTTTTGGAGAGTAATGTTGTAGCTCCGCCAAGCGCCAATCGTGCCTCATCGATGCAGCGTGAACGAGATCGTGCTGATGTGCTGATTACGCCTGCGGTCAGTCATATCAGCTCACTAGATACCAGCCAGCGCCGTGCTCTCATAGCTGCAGGCTCGCAAGCTACTACCGAACAAATGGCTGCCATCAAGCAATTAATCAAAGAAAAATCTAACCAGAAATACGCGACGCTTTAAGCGCCTTGCAACGGCGTACCAAAATTTCTTGTTAACAACCCATAAAAAAGCACCACAGCAACGAGCCGTGATGCTTTTTGTGATTAAACGAATATTAGGCCAGTATTAAATAAATCACACTGATAAAATATTTAATATTAAATGACTGGCTTATTTCACACGTGCACGGTATTTAACCACTACGGTGTCATTAAGACCAACACCCTCTAAATCCCAGCGTACCGCTTTATAATACTTTAATGGAATTTCTTGTAGTTGGTTATCCACTTTTCCACGTAATGGCATACGGGCAAAAGTATTGCCGTCCGCACTGCCGTATGGAAACTCAGGTGATACTGTACGCAATAACTCTACCTGCTCAGGGATACTCATCGTCACAGTCATTTTACGGACGCGATCTGCATTGGTATTGGTAAAATAACCTTGGTACTCCAAGACATTACCTGATTGCAGGCGCGTACTAGCATTCACCGGAGCCAAAACCTCTTGACCGTTTGCATCAACGCTAATCAATGACGCGGTAATTTTACTATTGACGGCTTGTGCACTCGAGTTGCTGCTTTTAGTAGCATTGGTCTGTACAGCTGCCGAACTATCGACGGCTTGTTCTGGCGTCGGTAGCATTGCCGAGGCTTGCGTCACTACCATCGCACCGATGAGCGTACCAGCCACAACGTGGAATAAGCGATGTCCGCTCCAAGCACTAAATGGGCTAGCAAATTGGTTACTTTTTTTCATGGTTTTCATTATCCCTGGTTAATATGTCGGTAAAACGCAGCTGGTAAAAATTGAATGACTTTTGGTGTATATTGAATCTTTTACAGGCAGCACAATTTAGACGGAACATACCCACTTATAAGAAACATGCTATAAGAAACATAACTCACTATAAATGGTCGACTGTTATAGTACTGGCAGACCTAGTATCGCTGCTGATTGTAGTGACAGCTAATGGCAAGCGCTGCATACGTCTATGCTGCTGGTGTCTATCTTGTCATAGCTGGTAATCTTAGCGTATAAAGTTTTTATTTTTATTGATTATCTTCGTTCATCGCCTGTAAAGCAATAGCGTTTAGCATAGCAAAAAGTGTTTGTACGTACACTAACCCCGTGTTGAGGTTGTGTATATCATCGATCAGTGATAAAAATTGATTGATACTACTGAAATAAAAGATAGCTCATAACGGCGTTTTTTGCTATGGTAATTCTTTAGCGATAGGCATTTTTTGCTACGCCCCTTTTCTTATTCTCACTACTATTGCCCTTATTATGACTACTAGCGCCATGCCCCAAATCAACCCTGAATACGTCTATTGGTTCCGTAACTCTGCCCCCTATATCAATACCCATCGCGGCAAAACGTTCGTGATTATGTTTGGTGGTGAGGCGGTCAATCATCCAAATTTCAGCACCCTTATTCATGATTTTGCTTTATTACATAGCTTAGGTATCAAGCTGGTATTGGTACATGGAGCGCGACCGCAAATCGAAAAGAACTTAAAAGATGCTGACATTACCTCCCCACTGCATCAAGACATTCGAATTACACCGCGCGTGGCGATGCCTGCTATTTTACAAGCGGTAGGCGCTATTCGCCTACAACTCGAAGCGCAGCTGTCGATGGGACTGGCCAATTCACCTATGTATGGTTCACGCATCGATGCCATTTCAGGCAATTTTGTGACCGCACGTCCTTATGGTATTCGTGATGGTATCGATTACCAAATGACTGGCGAAGTGCGCTCTATCGATGTTGAAGCCATCAAAAACAACCTGCTACACGACCATATTGTGATTTTAGGCTCAATGGGTTATTCAGCGACTGGTGAAGTCTTTAATTTGTTGGCTGAAGACGTGGCGCTTAGTGCAGCCGTGGCACTGGGTGCTGATAAGCTTATCTTCTTGGGTGAAGAAGCAGGCATCAATGACGATGATCGCTTACTAAGAGAGATGATTCCTAACGAAGTCGATCGCTTCTTACGTGATCGTGATTTAAATTGCGAGATCAATTATTTCTTAAATTGCGCCAGTTTGGCTTGCCGCCAAGGCGTCCATCGCACCCATATTATCTCGTATGCCAAAGACGGTGCCTTATTAGAAGAGCTATTCACTCGTGATGGCTCTGGTACTCTTATCAGCCATGACCCTTACGAAGAGATTCGTCGTGCCAATATTGACGATGTGGTCGGACTGATTGAGCTATTATCACCGCTAGAAGAGCAAGGCATATTAGTCAGCCGCTCACGCGAACGCTTAGAGCAAGAGATTGATAATTATAGTGTCATCGAGCGTGATGGTATGATTTTGGGCTGCGCAGCGCTATATCCATTGGATGCAGAATCAGCAGAAGTTGCCTGTGTCGCCGTACATCCCGATTATCGTAGCGGTAGTCGCGGTGCTGATTTACTGGCATTCTTAGAGCAACAAGCGCGCAGTCATGGTCTGCACAAGTTGTTTGTATTAACGACACGGACGGCACATTGGTTCGTCGAGCAAGGCTTTGCCGAAGTCGAGGCCAGCGCGTTACCTGCATCGCGTCAAGAAAAATACCATAATGGTCGTAATTCTAAAGTCTTTCAAAAAACTCTTTAGATGCTCAATCTCTAGTCATAAAAAAGCCCTCATAATATTATGAGGGCTTTTTTATGATTTTATTTTTTAACACTGTTCACTAGGGTGTGTACTAAGTATTATTTTATTTTTAACAGCTCAACCGTAAAGATAAGCGTGCTGTTAGGCTCGATACCTGCGTTACCCGCTTCACCATAAGCAATATCTGATGGGATATAAAACTCGTATTTGCCGCCTTCTTTCATCAGCTGTAGACCTTCTGTCCAGCCAGCGATGACTTGGTTCAACGGAAACTCAATTGGCTCACCGCGCTCATAAGAGCTATCAAATACTGTGCCATCGATTAACTTACCTTCGTAGTTCACTTCAACCACGTCAGTCGCTTTTGGTGATTTACCCGTACCTGCGGTGATAACTTTGTACTGTAAGCCAGAAGCCGTTTCTTTGACGCCTTCTTTTTTAGCATTTTCTGCTAAGAATGCAGCGCCTTTGGTTTTGTTTTCTCCAGCTTTTGTTTCCATATCTTTAACGAACTTTTCTTCTTGCTCTTTTTGATAAGTCGTCAACACTTCCTGCATTTGTTCTTGGGTCAATGCTGATTTATTGCCTTCATAACCATCACGGAAGCCTTTTTCAAAGGTATCAAGATTCAGGTCACCGACCGCTTCTTTGTTACCTTCAGCCATCATGAAGCCTAAGCTATAACCTACTTTTTCATTTGCTGAGCTTTGCTCGGTGATTGAAACGCTTTTAGCAGCTGTCTCTTGGTTACCGTTATTTGTGCTACAGCCTGTTACCAACAACATAGCACTAGCAAGTGCGCCAACGCTTAAAGTAGTGATTTTTTTCATAAAGTACTCTCAAATTGTAAGGATAGTGGCGAGATGTCACATGTTCCTATAATAACAAATCTTAGTTTTAGGAACCATGTTTGCCGTCAAATTATCGGGCGAATGTACAGTCTATGTTAATATTTCTCATCATAATAACAAGTTATCACACAAATACAGTAACACGTTAAGCTTTCTATCTTTAAATCTACTAATACATCAGCTAAGCTAAATTAGTTAAGGTGATAAGTAACCGAGTGTACGTCTTTATCATGGATGATTAACATTGGCAGTAAAGCAATTAACACGAGGGAAACCAAGGTTTTTTGATAAGGTTACCTACTCAAAAATTATAATATCACCGCATAACTTACTTTAAAAACACTATTAATTATAACCATCTATGTATTGGTTTCGCTCAACAATAGCTGTACTGATGATATTGTTGAGTGGCTTTCGTATGATGATTAAAGGAGGATAAGATGAATCCAATGTACACATCTTTTAACGGTTATCTTGGTGGGCCTATCGGCTCTATTATTGGTGCTATTTTAATATTTATTATTGGTTGGCTAGTGGCACTGGGTATCGCGGCACTGGTTCGTAATGTATTATCTAGAGTCAATCTGAACCAACGCATGAACTCTTCAACGGGTAAGACCTACGATTTAGAAGGTATTATCTCAAAGATTGTATTTTGGTTCATCTTTATCATCGCGATTTCTGGGGCGCTGAATCAATTGAATTTGAACTCAATCTCGACACCGTTTGCAAATATGGTCAATCAAGTCCTAGCCTTTATCCCTAATCTTATCGGCGCTATCGCTGTGGGTATTATTGGTTGGGTCTTGGCTACTGTTGCACGCACAGCTATCAACGCGGCATTGGCGAAAACGTCAATGGATGAGCGTTTAAGTGCTCAGGCAGGTGTAAAACCGATGAGTAGCACGATTGCCGATATGGTTTATTGGTTCATCTTGTTGGTTGTTTTGACGATGGTATTGGGTAAATTAGAGCTTGATGGTTTATTTGCTCCATTGACTAATATGGTTGATAAAATCTTTAGCTTTATCCCTAACATCCTCATTGCAGGTGTCGTCTTTGTCGTCGGTTATATCATTGCCAAAGTGGTACGCGGCATTGTGACCAACCTTGTTTCTACTTTTAATGTTCAAGAATTGGCTACAAAAGCAGGCTTAAGCGAAAAAAACAGTTTGCCTAATATCGCTGGTTCATTGGCATTTTTAGTAGTGATCATTCCAACTATTATTGCTGCATTAAACGCATTGAAAATTGAAGTGATTGCTCGTCCTGCGACAAACATGCTGAACAAAATCATGGAAGCATTGCCAAACATCTTTATGGCCGTTGCAATTTTAGTCGTGACCTTCTATGTGGTACGTATGGTTGCCAATATCATCAAAGGTTTGATCGAAAACACTGAGATTAATCAATTGCCTGCGAAAGTTGGTTTACAAGAAACGATGGGCGATAAGAGAGTTTCTGACCTTGTTGGTTATGCGATTATCTTCTTTGCGATGTTATTTGCCTCAATTGCCGCCGCTGACTTACTAGGTTTTGAGCCTATCTCAGCCATTATCGCCATGTTTATTGCGTTTGGTGCTAACATTATCTTGGGCGCAATTATCCTATTTATTGGCTTTTGGCTTGCCAATATCATTGCAGGTGTCGTTGAGCGTTCTGAGCAAGGCTCACAATTCTTAGCAAACATCGTCCGTGTATTAATCATGGGTTTAGTACTTGCCATGGGTTTAAAAGCGATGGGTATTGCTGACTCTATCGTTAACCTAGCATTTGGTCTAACGCTAGGTGCCGTAGCGGTAGCCTTCGCCCTTTCATTTGGTCTTGGTGGTCAAGAAGCTGCTGCACGTTTCCTACGTAAAATGCAGGATAAAATGGACAAAGAACGTGAAGAAGCTAAAGCGAAATCTGCTCTTCATGCTAGCTCAAGTACACAAGAAAAAGTTGCTGACTCAGTTCGAGAGAACACTCCTGCTGCTTCAGGTACAATGACTAGTGACTTCCCTACTAGCACTGTCGATACCAACAACCTTAGTACGGGTCATGTAGATATCACTCATGTTGAAACAAGTGATGACGATATCGACACTGGTTCAAATCTAGCGCCAAGTAATAAAGGCTTTACTGATATTGATAATAACGACTTAAAATAAGTCATCATTAACGATATATTTTGAACAAAAAAGACAGCCTAGGCTGTCTTTTTTTATGGCGTAAATTTATTTTCTACAAAACATCGCTACAAAATCATATTCAGGACTTGGTCTTCCGTGCAGGTATATTCAAATTTAATTGCATTCGCATTGGCTCATTTTTACTTGCTGATAAATTACTTGCTGATAAGTTATTTACTGTTTGCTGTTTATGCTGTTGGTTTAAGCGCTGTAGTTGCTTGGTCAGCTGCCGCTCACGCTGGGTCATCGGATCAACGGGTTGAATCCATAAATCGATATCAATAAAGGTGTCATTAGACTCGTCAATAAAATCAATGCCCAACACAATTACATGATGCAGCTCGGCTATTGGCAGGCGGCTCGCAACATCCTGTGCAATCTTTGCTAAGTTTGGCTGAATAGCCTGTTTACTGTGCTGGCTCTCAACATCTTGCCCATAGAAGATCAATACATAATGCCGTCCCAAGCTTTCATAAGAGTGCTGATGGACGACATAACCTTCTTTTTGCAGACCATGTGCTTGTTTAGGATGCCTATATAGAGTTCGGACCAGCTCATGGCGCGAAAATAAAGACTCGTCCAATAGCTGCTGTTGCCAATAACAGCGTTTTGTTCCTAGTGTCTCTTTATCAGCATTGTCTAGTACTTCTTCATCGAGCATCTCTATCATTTGGGTGCTTAGCTGCGACCACAGAGCTGCCGCTTGCGCCATATGCTGATGATACATCTGCGCAGTCGTGCTTTTGTTTTTGTAGGCAAGTGTCATAGCGACTAATGCAGGATTGGGCTCATCTTGCACCTCGTACTTGATGAGTGCATTCTCTACTGCGATAGCGTCCGTAAACAAAGTTGGGCTATGTAAAAACTGAGTGACTAGATCTGCTTCTGATTCAAAGCTAGCGACATGATTACTGGCTGAATACTGCAATTGCCCTAAACGATAATGCAAAAATCGCCATAACTCGCATGGTGCTTGTAGGCTTGCTAATATCGCCTGCCAGTCATGCCAGCTAAAAACTTGTAGCTGCTGCATACTGTCACTCATATCCACCACCAAATCTTCCATAAAATAGCGGACACCAAAACCATGAGTGAGCCGTTTTAGGGATTGTCGTTGCTGGTCATTTATCTTAATTTTATTGATTTCTTCAGCTTTATCGGTGCGCTGAATATCAAAAACTAAAACATTATGGCTCATGTTGGCGTTATTTTTATGCTGAGCAAGATATGTCTTGTGCCATATGAGCGCGGCCTTTACTACCGTCATACGCGCAGCTTTAATATCGACCAGACTACTTTTAGCAGGCAAATACAATATGAGCTCAAGTAATGATAGGTTACCCAGTGGCAATTGATAGTGATATTGCTGAGCACGGTAATATGCGTCATATTTATGCTCAAGATGCTGCATATTGGCCAAAACAATATCTACAGCCTCTTTCTGCAAATAGCAGGTCAACTCATTAACAAGACAATCATTATCAGATAGGGTAATAGATGAGTTAGACACAGTGTTAACCTTTTATTATCGAATGGACGCGTTGTATGGTAAGTTGCTATTGATGAGCATAACACTAGAGCATGTTGAATATTCGCAAATGTTTTTGCTATAACGACAGGCTACCGACGAAAAACTTAACAAAATAAGCCTTATTAAATGCAGTCGCTTTCAGGGCAATGAGTTGTTATGATAATAGCAAAGTAGCATGATTTGCAGTCAAACTTATCGCTTATGGGCTGCCTTTGATTACATTTTTTAGAGACATTTATTAAAATTATTTAATGACCATCATATAATAAAAAGGATTGAACGTTATGAAGCGCTTTAAAGAAAAAACTGTCATTATAACAGGTGCAGATTCTGATATTGGTCGTGCAACGGCGCTTAGATTTGCACAGGAAGGGGCGAATTGTATAATCGTTGGTATTAATAACGATATTTTAGAATACATCTACGAGGATCTGCCACAGGATCATACATGGATCAATACAGGTAACCACCTTACCGTGACCAGTGATATTAATGATTTGACCCAAACGGCAAGATTGATAGAGCATGTACGCGATAAATATAAACATATTGATGTGATGGTCAACATAGATACTGCGGTCGGCATTCATCAGTCAGTTATTCCAGAACTGATAAAAACACAAGGCAATATCGTTAATGTGTCAACGCTAACGGAGATATCAGCAGACTGGAATATAGAGACCTATAAAGCTAGACAAAAGAATTTGACTGATGTTACAAAGAAGCTGGCATTAGAGAATATACCAAATAATGTACGTATTAATGCCGTATCTGCTGGATTGGTGGCAACAGACATCAGTCCAAATCCATTTATTAGCCACTCCCCACTAGGGAAGACAGCGACACCGTTTGATGTAACCGCCGCTGTGATGTTTTTAGCCAGTGATGATGCTGCCATCATTACTGGTATGAATTTACCTGTCGATGGCGGGGTGAGTACGTTTAATAGCTAACTCAATGCTTAGTTTTTTAGCCATTCTTAAAACTCATCACCGCAAACAAAAGACCCCCTGACATTAATCTGTCAGGGGGTCTTAATATAATACAGATACTCATAACTCATTTAAAAACGTTATTCAGCTGAATGATTGATATCTTGTAATGGTTGAGATAAGCGCTCAGGATGTCTTGGTATCACCCCTTTATACTGAGCATAAATTTTTGGTAAATCCGCTTCGATATCACCACTAGGATAAACCAACGACATAAAGCGTATCTCTTTAGTTTTGTAATCCATCGCTACCGGCAAAATAGGTACACCAGCGCCCACTGCTAAATAATAGAAGCCTGATTTCCAAGTTTCAGTATATTGACGAGTACCTTCTGGTGCTAAACCCAAAAATAGTGGCTTACCTGTTTTGAACTTATCAATACTGGCCTGTAATACTGAGCCTTTATCACTACGATCAATGGGAATCACCCCTATCCAACTTAATAGCTGAGCAAATACGGGCACTTTAAATAACGTATGCTTACCCATAATACTGATTTTTAAATCTAGGGCGAATAAACTGGGTATCGCATAAACCCCGTCGATATTCGAAGTATGCGGCAGCGCTAAAACTACGGCTTGTGAAATATTTGGAATCTCTCCAACTGTACGCCAACCCGCAGCTTTTAGCATAGCTGAGGCAATCACTGGCGCAATTTTATTACCGCGTTTCGGGACTAAACTACCCAGCTGCTTTCTACTAAGCTTGGGCAATATTTTAGAGTTTACAGACTGAGAAACAGCAGCTTTTGAGCGATTAAATAACTTTGATGTCATGACGGCACCACATAATAAAAGATACCTACATAATAACATTAAGCTTATACAACTAAATTGAATTTTATAGGCTTTTATTGCTTGCCAGCTTACCGGTTTATAAACTTATATAAATATATAGCTATTGATGGACATATCCATCAAGCCTACTAGGATATGTCAGCCAAATTGCCTTTATTCTCAAGCCAAACCTTGCGATCAGCAGCACGTTTTTTAGCCAACAGCATATCCATCACGCTATTAGTCAACACCATGTCATCCATATCTAGCTGAACTAAACGCCGAGTATCACGGTTCATGGTCGTCTCACGTAACTGCTCTGCACTCATTTCACCCAAGCCTTTAAAACGGGTAATCTGCGCTTTTTTATTGCCCGGCACATTGGACAAAATATGCTGAAGCTCAGGCTCATCTAACGCATAATGCACCTCTTTGCCCACATCCACGCGATACAATGGCGGCATAGCGACAAATAAATGACCCGCATCCACTAGCGCAGGGAAATGCTTCACAAATAAGGCGCAAATCAGTGTAGCGATATGCAGACCATCAGAATCCGCATCCGCTAAGATACATACCTTGTCATAACGCAGCTCAGACAAATCATCAGAGGCAGGATCGACACCGATAGCAATGGCGATATCATGAATCTCTTGGCTCGATAACACCGTATCTGATGACACCTCCCACGTGTTTAAAATCTTGCCACGCAGCGGTAATATCGCCTGATAATGACGGTCACGTGCTTGCTTAGCACTACCACCCGCAGAATCCCCTTCTACTAAAAACAGCTCAGCACCATCACGCAAATCACCACGACAGTCTGCCAACTTACCCGGCAACGCAGGACCTTGAGTGATCTTTTTACGGGCGACTTTTTTCGCAGATTTAAGACGACGTCCAGCTTTATTAATCGCCAGCTCTGCGATTTGAGTACCCATATCGGCATGTTGATTTAACCACAGACTAAAGGCATCTTTTGCCAGCGTTTGTACTGCGCCTGCTGCCTCACGACTTGATAAACGTTCCTTAGTTTGACCCGAAAACTGCGGTTCAGAAAATTTAAGCGACAGAATATAGTTCACCCCATCCCAGACATCTTCTGCCGTTAACTTGACACTACGTGGTAATAAGTTATGAATATCGCAAAACTCACGCAATGCCTCTAAGATACCAGTACGCAGACCATTGACGTGCGTACCGCCCTGAGCCGTCGGGATAAGGTTCACATAACTTTCTTGAATCGGCGTGCCACCATCAGGCAACCAAGACAAGGCAAAGGTAATAGCAGCACGTTCGCCCGCTTTCGCATCGTAATTATAATAAAACGGTGCTTCAGGTAAGGTTTCTAAACCACCCAACTGTTCGCTTAGATATTCGACCACTCCGTCAGTAAACTGCCAAACCACCTTTTCATTATTAATATCATCGACAAATTCAATCGTCAGCCCAGCTGCTAGAACCGCTTTGGCTTTTAGATTGTGCTTGAGCTGTTTGACATTAAATTTAGGCGTATCAAAAAAGCTACCATCTGCCCAAAAATGCACTCTGGTACCACGTTTGCGTTTGTTTGAGCTGATTGCTTCAGTCAACGGCGTAACTGGTGCGCCATTTTCAAACGCCATATCAAACTGTGTACTATCACGCCATACCGTCACCTCAACACGTGTTGATAACGCATTGACGACAGAGATACCCACACCATGCAGACCGCCTGACACTTCATAATTAGAAGTCGAAAACTTCCCACCGGCATGCAAACGGGTCAAAATCAGCTCAATCCCTGACTGATTAAACTCAGGATGAATATCAGTCGGCATACCGCGCCCATCATCCTCAACTGACAATGAGCCATCACTATGCAGTTGCACCTTTATGGTTTTAGCATAACCCGCCAACGCTTCATCAACTGAATTATCGATAACCTCTTGCGCCAGATGGTTTGGGCGGGTGGTGTCGGTATACATACCTGGACGACGACGTACTGGCTCAAGCCCTTCTAAAACTTCTAGCGATTGCGCATTATATTGACTCACAAATGCATCCTTAACGATTCATGTCTGATTAATTCTATTCAACCATTATAACCAAAAATAGCGACGTTAAGGTTAATAGTCCATCGCTCACGTCATATAATGTCGCCTATTTAGACTCGTACTAAATCTTGTAGCATATTTATCACCATCGGCAACTGCTCACCAAAGTCACTAAACCGATGATCGCCACCCGCTTGTAAAATAACCGTACTCCCTTGCTGTTGATAAAAGGCTTTAGACAATTCAGGATTTAGTAACTCATCGCCTTCTTTGATAAATACCGCAATTTTTTTAGGATAATTAACTTCTGATAACTGATGATCTGCAAACCATTGCAAATCCGCAGAAGTAATATCCCAACCGCCAGCAGTCGTATAGAGAATTTGATTCTTTGGCAATTCATCTTCGCCTTGACCTTCATTACTATCGTTATTTAACAGTAAGTCATGAGCAAAGCGCTGTAATGTCACGTGTGGCTGAGTACTAGGATTTAATAGTAAAGCCGCACAGCCTGTATGATTGCTTACCAAGGTGGAGAAATAGCCCCCTAATGAGCTACCAACGAATACAACTTTTGAGTCGCTGCCCCATTCTTCAACTAAACTTATCAATTGATCGAACACGTCTTGTGGCGATTTATTCAAATCGGGACACAGTACATTGATATCAGGATGATGACGCTGGCAGTATTTTTCTAATAGCATTCCCTTGGTAGAGTTCGCATCACTGTCCAGTCCATGGATATAAATCAAGTTCACGTATCATCTCACTTATTAATTTTGTTATGATTATCTTATATAGGCTAGTGACGCTAAGCATAGCACCCACTAAACAAAAATAATAACAATAAAACGGCACACCATTAATCAGTATTTGCGACATAATAATATTGTCATAATAGTTTTATGCAAGTCAAAGGAATGACGATAATAGCAATGGAGTCGCCATGAACCAACAGTTTGAGCTGTTTGAGATTGCCAATCCATGTATTGGTCTTTGCCAAAGCAATAAAAAAGGCTATTGCTTCGGTTGCCTGCGTAGTCGTCCTGAGCGTCAAATGTGGCATGACATGACTACCGAACAGCGCCGTGAAGTGCTACGGCTAGTCTCTGGACGTAGGCAACGTATCGAACAGATGAAACAGCGCAAAGGTGAGCAATTAGGATTTGACTTTGATGAAGGGGTTGAGATTGGAGAGTTGTTTTAAACTTATTTATTCAGGTACTCTTGCATATCTTGAGACCAATGCGTTTCATTTGCTTTTTCTGTCCCATCCCTGTCCATAAGAAGATTGTTGTTTAGTAGTTCATTAGGGTTCTTAGTTATGCCAAAGTATCTGGTAGTTTCTGCAAAATCCCATTCGTTATTTGCAAAAAGACGGGACTGAAATGAGTGGCAAAATATTGAAGCTATATCTTTGTCACCAAATTTAAAACTTGAAAGCAGTTCAACTATTTTTGCATCTCTAATATACTCAACATGAGGTCCATGCAAAGTTTCATAATCAATATGTACAATAGTAGAGCCATTTTTTGGTGCTTGCTTAACTGCTTTAACTAACAGGTTTTTAACATCTTTAGCTTTTTTATTGATTGATTCAACGGCTGTGCACTCCCATTTAGCACAATAAGCTTTATCGATTTCATCAGCGAATATGTTTATTACACTTTCGCTATTAGGATTAATCTTGACTAGCTTTGCAATGCAAGCGTTGGTATAGCTGCCTTGAGGATCGTAATTATCATCAAATAAAGCATGCAGCTGAGGTGATGGATATTTGACCATCCACTTATCGAAATGATCGTGTATCCTTTTCATATCCATGTGTTTTACACAGACTCTAACGTGTTCATTTTCAAAGCAAGATCCGTGTTTAACTGCTCCAGTTAATACCATATCTTGGAAAACTTTGGCAACTAAGTTGACTTCTGTTTTTTCCACTTCAACCTTGAACTCAATATCTAAAAACACTGAATGCGGATACTGAATTAAAAGTGGAAGTACTTCTCTCCACCTCTTAATCCAATGTGCTCTCTCTTTTTCAGAGTATTCAGTCACCTTGGCTAATCTTTTACATTCAACAAAATAATTTTGATTTCCGCGTAAAACGGATAAATCTGGAGTTTTACTTTTTCCTGTCTCAGGGATAAACTCCACTGTCCATCCATTCCTCAGATAACAAATTGCCACGACAAGCTCAAATAGTATAGAGTCAGGTTGATTTATTCTTTTTTTAAGCAAATCGTGTAACTTAGCATCCATTCCTTTTACCTTTTTAAGTTCTTCGCTGTACTTTCCAATTGTTGCAAAGAAAGGCCAAATTCTCGATGATTGGCTTGGCTCATCGACGGCTGGACGGTCCGCAAGTGACTCCGCAAGATATAAATACCATGCAACCCAATCTTCGTAAAAAGCCATTCTAGTCTTCTTATTACTATCAACATCGTATGCATCTTGCTCTTCGTTGAGGTTCTTTGCTATTTTACTAAAGTACTCAATAACATTCTGTCTGCGCTCAAACCAATCATCGTAACCCATATATTCAAGAAACCAGTGAAGAGCTTTTTTATATCAATGGTTAATGGGTCATCATGTCGATTATCAAACAGTTCGTAGAATTCCTTATATTCAGATTGTATTGTACTATCTTCAATACTGTTTAGTCGGTCAGATGAATTTTCCATAGCTCTTTTAGCTATTCCTACATTTCTTTCAATATGTTTCATTATTAAACTCCATGTATTCTATAGCGACTTATTATCTTGAAACAGCAATAATAATATCACCAACCGAAAGTATAAATATAACCATAGGAGCCTACTAGCGTATTACTTAACATTGAGGAATAGGACAATAAATAAAGCTGTATCAAGTATCACACTGGTATTTTTTAAGCATAAAGAAAACCCCCTTCTGCATAAGCAGAAGGAGGTTTTACTTTTAGAATAGAGAG